>DQGV01000270.1:0-834 GCA_003524705.1 Anaerolineae bacterium
AATTGTTGACCAACAGTAAGCGTTGCATTCACTGAAATATTATTTGCACTAGCAATCGCATTCGGGTCAACATCACCATATTTACAAGCCACACTATAAAGTGTTTCAGTAGATGAAGCCACTGTATAAGTTGCAGGGTGAGCCGTGAGAGCACGATTGCCCGGGAATGAACCACTTTGTGGAATGGTCAAAACAGTACCTGCTGAAAGGTTGTAGGCTTGTTGGGTGGTAAGACCGCTTAAAGAAAGCAATTGAGTGGGGTCTACGTTGAAACGACGAGCAATACAATAAGGGAATTCACCTTTTTGTAACGTATATGTTGCTGGACGTACACCCGGCGGAACTGAAGTGGCGGCAGGTGCGGCATTTGTGGCAGTCACTGCGCCAACATTGGTTGGCGTAACATTTACATCCGCTGTAGGGGTAGAAGTGATATCACTAACTTGTGGAGTTAATGTTAAGTTTGGGTCTACTGTAGCATTTGGGTCGCCACCGGCTGTGGTGGTTTGAGCCGCCGCAGTTTGCTTAGCAAATTCTTCAATCATTGCCATTGGGTTTTCAACCGATGCAATTGGTGAAACAAATAAACCTTCTGGTATTAAAGTTGGTGTTTCAATTGGTGCCGCAGATAAAGACTGTGTGCAGGCTGAAATCAGCAAGGTTGAAATCAACATAATAGAAAGTACCAGCACACTTCGACGTGATTTACTCATAGATTCTCCTCGTTCAACATAATCAACATAAAATGGTAGCACATGAAGTTTAATGCGTCAAGCCAACGTCATGGATTGCAACCCAAAGATAATAAAATCGCTTCGATTTCTTGCCCGCTTC
>DQGV01000270.1:1203-10509 GCA_003524705.1 Anaerolineae bacterium
GTTTGTAAATCACCTATTAGTGCAAAACCCTCAATAAAAACTAACCATTCTGTTGGGTCTTCGGGACTAAACTTTAATCCAATTGCTTCATTTCCAAGTGATGCCACTTGCTGATAATCACCTTGTTGTTGAGCCAATTCCGCTTTGGCAAAGTAATAACACCAACCATGTTCTGGCTCTGGAAAAAATGGTGGGACAGCAGGCGTTTGTGGATTTGGAATAATGCGCGATAAATCAGATAAATGAATCGCGTCAGTCAAGACATTGGGTTCACGAGAATAAATTTCAGCATCGCCACGATTTGGGTCAAGGACACGTAAACATCCATTTTGTGGCATGAATATCACAACCGCATTCGATGTTGAACTACGAAAATCCACTGTGCGATATGGATAAAAAATTTCAATATCTTTCTCAAGTGCAGGTAAAGTGGGACCACCAATTCTTTTTTCTGTATACAAAAAGATATACGACAAATTTGACCGAGTGTCCACAGGACTGCTTCGCTTGTAATCTGGAGCATACATCCAGTTGATAGGAGCTGTGAAAGATAAATCAGTTTCGTAGTCAATTGGCATTTGGTGGGTGAGTAAAACAGTATTAGGCTCTAAAGCAGGCATACGCCAAGCCATTTGCCAATAGATTTCGCCCTGCTTTTGCCAATCTCTGCGGAAGATGTTGGCATTGAAAAACTGTTGACCAATTCCCAAAGCAATTAACCCAGAGAAAATAATAACTTTTGTTTTTTGATTTTTGAAAATTAATTCAACAATTCCGATGACAAATAAACTTCCGCCAATCATCATCGAAATCATAAATCTGTCGTAAGAAGATTGCAAAGTTAACGGAAGATTCGCCGCAAGAGAAGGTAATCTTCCTAATAAGATTCCAATCAAGCCGATGATGATTAATGAAAATGAATTGCTCTCTCCGCTGTCCTCGGTGGGGATATGGCGAATCAGATATGGGATTAAGATAATAAATGAAAGCGCAACCAAGCCCAAAGTCAAAATTGAAGCGGGGGCAGGGATGGTGGAAAATGTCAGAACGAGAGATTGAATCCAAATGTAGAATCCAGTTTTCCAAATCGCATCAAGGGCTTGCGTTAAAAAGAAAACCAAGTTTGGAGATTGTGTGGCTGTGACTTCGTAAGAATTATATGGACCGAAACGATAATAATAAAAAAGCCACGCGGCGTTGAGAAACCAAATCAGCAAATATGGTAAAAATATCTTGAGCGATTTTTTTAGGCGATTGAGAAAATTTTCTTGAAAAAAGAAAAACAAAAATAGAAAACGCAGACCTTCGATGCCGAAAAAATATTCAGTGGGGAAGATGCCACAAATTTGCAAAAGCAAGGCAATGATTGTGTCGGTGATTTTTTGTGTGCGCAGGGCTTTGAATGTATAACCGAAAGACAAAAGATAAAAAATAAACGGAATGAGTTCTTGATTGATATGCGTGAGCGCCACCCAATGTTGACTATAACCGGGGAAAATCAAAATCAATAATGTGGCGATGAAGGCGATATTTTTTTTGTTCGGAAAAATTTGCGTGAACATCCACCATGCGGAGATGCCGAGTAGAAAACGAATCACGAGCGCGAAGATTTGCCAGTACAACGGCACGGGCGGAATTAAACTTGTGGTGAAATAAAAAATGGGACCGAGAAACGGACGAAACGGCAAAAAGGCGGGCACAAATTCCGCAGAACCAAGAAATTTTGCAATCCATGCGAATGGCAAATCATCCCAATAAAAACCTGTGAATGGGAGTAATAATCCGTAGGCGATGAGGGTGATAACAGCAAAGAGAAAATATTTTGAGCGAAGAAAAGACATTCGTTAATTATAGTCGACTGGTCGGACAGGTCTAAGAGGTCTAACAGGTTTAATTAGTCTTACAAGTCTAAAAGTCTGACTAGTTAGACCATTCAGACCAATAAGACTAGTTAGATTATCCCGAAACCGCAAAAATCCGAATCGCATTATGTTTCCCCTTGAACATAATCTTCCCCAACTCTTCCACCTTGAAATTTTCGGATAAGCCTTGTTTTGTGTAATTATCAATCAACAATGGACGTAAAGCCTCTTTTGTATATTGTTCAATACGAGAAGCCAGATTCACAGTATCCCCGATACAAGTATAAATTGCACGAGTTTGTGTGCCTGTGTACCCTGCCACCATATCACCAGAAGCGATTCCGATTCCCATGTGGATTTGAGTTTTTCCTTGTGTCAATTGATTTTGATTAAATACTTTCAATTGTTCCATCATTTGTAATGCCGCACGCACTGATTTTTCAGCATGGTCTTCAAAAAATATCGGCGCACCAAACACAGCCATTAATCCATCCCCAATCACTTGATTCACAGTCCCGCCGTTATTCGTAATCGCATCAAACATCAAACTGAAATATTGATTCAACAAATCGATCGTCTCAGCAGGGTCTTGGCTTTCCGCAATCGTCGTAAATGAGCGAATGTCTGCAAACAACACACTTCCAGTCACTTGTTTACCACCCAACGAAAAACCTGTGCGTAATAATTCTTCGGCAACTTCTTTGGTGGCAAACGTTCTAAATAATTTTCTTTGTTCATCACGCAAACGTTTTTTTTCTAAACTTGCATTCACACGCGCCCGCAACAAAATTGGATTCACTGGCTTGGTCAAATAATCTTCTGCCCCAAGTTCTACACATTTCACCACTGCATCTAATTCGTCCATAGCAGATGTCATAATGATTGGAATTTGTCGCAACTCAACATCTTTCAAACACGCTTCCAACACTTCAAAGCCATTCATCTCGGGCATTTCAATATCAAGCAAAACCAAATCAAACGAACCCGTGCGAATTTTTTCCAAACCCTCTTTGCCATCATTCGCAGTTTCAACAATATGATTCTGTTGCTCCAATGTGCGCGAAAGAATCATACGATTAATTTTGTTATCGTCCACGATTAATAAACGCGCGGGTTCAGAGGATACAACCATGATTTATTTCAACTCTTCCAATTGATTCTTAACTTGATTAAACGCTTCTTCCATGACCTGTAACTTGTTTCCAATTTCCAAATTATTTTCTCGCCCCAAGCTTTCTAATTCGCGGGCTAGATTTGCCAATTCAGTTGCTCCAAACGTCGCCGCATTTGACTTAACTGTATGCGCCGCTCTTGTAAATGATTCAGTATCTTTATTTTGAATTGCTACCTTCATTTGTTCAATTTGATTCGGTGCATCTTCAAGAAATGTATGAATTAATTCCTTAATAAAATCTGCATCCGTAGATTCTTTTAGGCTGTTGAAGGTGTTGATGTCAATGATTGTCATGATTCTCCAAAAATAATTAATTTTGCCCTCGGTGGCGTCTCGCTGCCGAGGACGGCGGCTTGAGCGAAATATTAATTAACTCTTTTTGCCTTCCTTAATGCATCTACCAATTCAACAACCCGAATTGGTTTAGGGATGTAATTATTCATGCCTGCTTCTAAACACATTTCTCTATCACCTTGCATGGCGTTGGCGGTTAATCCAATAATATGCGGACGATTTTCTTGCCAACGAGAAACAATCTGACGCGTGGCTTCTAAACCGTCCATTTCAGGCATTTGCACATCCATCAAAATCACATCATACGTTTGTCTTTCAATAGATTGAATCGTTTCAATGCCATTCGATGCAATATCTGCTCTGTAACCCATTTGCTCAAGTAACTTCAAAGTTAGTTTTTGATTGACGACGTTGTCTTCGGCTAAGAGAATGCGGAGCGGATGCCGCGTACCCATTTGAGGGTCAGGTTTGAAGCGTTCTGTTGTAATTGTCTTTTCATCTTCATCAGGTGAAACAAACAGACTCACCAACGTATCAAACAGTTGAGATTGTTTAATCGGTTTGGAAAGATATGCCGAAAATAAATTCATGTTATCGCCAACTTCACGCCTGCCAACTGAACTAAACAACACCAACGGAATTTTTACTTTAATTTCACGAATATGTTTTGCTAATTCAACGCCATCCATTTCGGGCATGTGCATATCAAGAATCGCAACATCGAATGCTTCTCCATTTTGAAGCCATTGTAAAGCGGTGCTTGGGTTTTCAGTATCTTTTGGAAGCATGCCCCATTTAATCGTTTGCATATTTAAGATGTAACGATTGGTAGCATTATCATCTACAATCAAAACACGTTTATTTTGCAAAGCAGGTTGCACGCCAAGATACTCACGTTTTTGAGTGGGGGGTAGGTCTGCAATTTGTGTGACGATGCTAAACGAAAAAGTTGAACCTTTTCCGAGCCCATCACTTTTTGCCCACATCGTGCCACCCATCATTTCAGAAAGTTTTTTGCTGATAGCAAGCCCCAACCCTGTGCCACCATATTTTCTAGTGGTTGATGAATCGGCTTGCGAAAAAGATTGGAATAAACGATTCATGCCTTCTTTTGAAATGCCAATACCTGTATCTCGCACGGAAAAAGTTAAGCCAACATCTTTTCCATTTTGTTGGCTCGAAACTGTTAAAACAACCTCACCTTTTTCTGTAAACTTAACTGCATTACTTAATAAATTCGTAATGACTTGTCTTAACCTTGTTGAGTCACCCATAATCGCAGAGGGAACATCGCCATCGAAAAGATAAGCAATATCAATACTTTTTTCTACCGCTTTGGTTGAGACCAAATCCAATGCCGATTCGACACACTCGCGTAAATCTAATGGACGATTTTCAATGTCCATTCTGCCCGCTTCAATTTTTGAGAAGTCAAGAATGTCATTGATAATTGCAAGCAATGCGTCACTTGAATTGCGAATCGTTTCAACATAATCTTTTTGCTCATCACTTAATTTTGTATCGAGCAATAATCCGCTCATACCAATTACGGCATTCATCGGCGTGCGGATTTCATGACTCATTGTGGCAAGGAAAGAACTCTTGGCTTCGTTTGCTTTTTCTGCGGCGGCACGCGCACTGCGTGCTTCTTCAAACAAACGCGCATTTTGTAAAGCCGTCGCCATGCTGGATGCAACTGATTCCAATAAGCGCACAATTGAATCATCATACGCATTTTCGCGTTCAAAATTTTGGACAGTAATTCCGCCGATGATATCTTTACCCACCACCATCGGCGACATAACAACTGATTTTGGAATTTGATTTCGCACCGTCATACCAGAACCAAGTTTCTTCCACAAAATAGGTGACTCGCGATTAATCACCAATGACTTACTTTGTAACGATGCTTTAATCGTAAATTCATTAATCGGAAATGGTGGGAATTGCACACGTTCATTATTCTTCGTCACATAATGTCCCGTGACTGTTTTTGTTTCGGGGTCAAACAACCCAATGCCAATATTATCTTCCATCACTAACTCGCGCAATTTATCGCCCACTTTTTCAATAATACTTTGCACATCCAATTGTTGAGTCAACACCTGACCAATTTCATTTAAGATTTCTAATTCAGAAGCGCGTCGTTCTGTTTCTTGTAATAACCTTTGTGTTTCATCAAACAAACGTGCATTTTCAATGGCAACACTGATAGAATTTGCAATTGTCTTTAAGAGATTGACATCCGCTTCGGAAAATGCATCTTCATGTTCTAGATTTTGTAGCGAAATCACGCCTCGGACTTCGTTGCTAACTGTCAGCGGAACCCACACACCTGATTTAACCTCAACAGGTTCAGGGTCTTCGCCGAGCAAACGTGAATTCAATTGATTGGATATTTCTTCAAAATTACGGTTGACTACAATCGCTTCTTTGGTACGGATGACTTTGCCACTAAATCCGCCACTGCTTTCATCTAATATCAATGGTGATTGATAAAGCCGTTCGCCTTTTTCAATAATATATGGATAATGCGTTAGGTTTGTATTTTTATCGTAAATGACCAATACAACTGTTTGGGCATCAAATATTTCTTGAATTTTATTGCCTGCATTTTCATAAATGGTTTGAATATCAAGCCGTGTGTCCAAGCCAGTTAACATGCTATTGATTATGGAAAGCTCTGTAGCACGTTGACTTGTTTCTTTTAACAAACTTTGTGATTCGTCAAACAGTTTTGCATTTTGTATCGCAATGCCCATACTCGCGGATAAGGTTGAAAGAAGTTGCAAATCATTTTCAGTGAAAGCATATTCACGTTCATAATTCTGAATAGACAATGACCCTAACACTTGATTTGTACCCAGAATCGGAATCGCAATTAATGATTTTGGAAATTCATCGCCTGCTAATAAAGTTGAGCCATATTCATGTGCTTTTTCATTTAATTTTTCATTGATAAACAAAGTAACACGATTGCGAATCACATAGCCTGAAAAACCTGAAAGCGGTTGTTTTTCTGGATAAATTCTCTCGCCCTTCCAAAACATGTAAGGNAAAGATGCTTCTTCAGTGGCTGGTTCGTAATAGGAAATAATCACGGCTTGAGAATTGAAAATGCTACGAACTTTTTCACCTACCAAATCATAAATAGATTGCACATCTAATTTGGAAGATAAACCTTGTTGAATGCTGATGATAATTTCTAATTCACTCGCACGTTGTTGTACTTCATTCACAAAACTTGCGTTTTGAATCGCGATGGCGGCGTGGAGAGATAATTTTTCCAAAAATGCTAAGTCAGATGCGGAAAATGGTTCACCGCCTTCACGCCAAACTGCCATCATACCTGTCACTTTAATTCCTGATAACAACGGCGTGACGATTAATCTTTCATTGCCAACTTGTTCTGTACCGGGAATTTGAATTGTTCTTTTATCATTATTTGTATCGTTGATAAATTCGGCTTTGCCTTCTTTCGCCAACGAACCGATGATGCCTTCGCCAATCGTAATCGTATCTGCCAAAATTTCATCTTGAATGTTTCCTTTGGCAACGATAGCTCTTAAGGTTTTTCCATCAGGCTGAGGCAAATAGATTGCGCTGGAAGAACCAGTTAACAGGTCACGAGCATGAGCCGCGATTTTTTCCATCACAGAAGTAAAATTTAACGTTTCAGAAATATCTCGCCCCACTTGATTAATCACTGCCGATTCCAAAGCATGGCGTGATGTTTCATCAAACAAACGCGCATTATCTAACGCCACACTTAAATTATTTGCAATCGTCGTGAGCAAACGCACATTGGTATCACTAAACGCATGTTCATGTTCTAAATCTTGTAAACTTAAAATCCCAGTAACGTTATCAGCCACAAGCATTGGCACAAACAAAAGTGACTTGGGTGCTTCACCTGCAAAGGCGGGAGTTTCGCCAAGTTCGATGGCAACTTTCATATAATCTTGATTGATGACCAAGGGTTGTTGTGTTTCGATAACTTTTTTACGAAAGGCATCTAATGGCAATGGTTGCGGAAAATACATGCGCTCGCCACGTTCATTGATATAACGATGTGTAATTTCTTGTGTATCTGGGTTGTATAACGAAATTAAAGTGACTTGGGCATTGAAAACTTGTTGCACTTTATTACCGATCAAATCAATCATAGATTGAAAATCTAATTTGGAAACTAAAATTTGTTGCAAACTATTGATAACGCCAAGTTCTGCATTACGTTCAGCAGTTTCTTGTAATAACCTTTGGGTTTCATTAAACAAACGTGAATTTTCAATCACCACTGAGGCTTGGTCTGCGAACAATTGCAATACGCGTAACTCTGAATCTGTAAATGTACGCGGGTCTGTAAAATGAATGTTCATCACGCCTACTAAACGTTTGCGGAATTTCAATGGCAAACCAATTAACGCACCCTTCCAAGTGGTGGGTGCATTTTTGTATAACTCATGCGTTTGCATATCTTCCACAATAATCATCTTGCCTGTTTGAGCAACGGTATCGGTCATTCCCCCAGGTCGCGGATTTGCCACTGGCGTACTTGTAATTTTTCCATTGGCAATGGCAGTGCCGAATATCAATTGATTATTTTCATAAATAAACAAATTGATATTTTCAATGCTAGGCATTAAATTAGATGTGCTTTTTAGAATCGAATCTAATACAGTCGTATATTCAAGATTAGATGACAAATCAATGCTGGCTTTGCGAATCGCTTCTAACTCGGCATTGCGTTGTTCGGTTTCAGCGAGCAGGCGTCGGGTTTCGTTAATGAGGCGGGCATTTTCCAACGCGGCACTTAACGAACCTGCAAACGTCTCTAACAAACGCACATCTGTATCGCTGAAAAAATTTTCATGTTCGGTATTTTGTAACGAAATCAAACCCAGTGTTTCATCCCCTGCAATTAACGGCACGTACAAAGCAGACTTTGGAATTAAATTTCCAGCAATCACTTGTGCGCCATACTTACGCATTTTTTCATCGGCATGGTCATTAATTAAAATGCTCTGTTTATGTTGAATCAAATATTTTGCTAAACCACTCATGGGGCGTGGAGCAAGTTGTTCGCGCCCATTCCGCCCCACGTAATAGTTAAAAAATTGAGTTTCGCTTTTATGGTCGAACGTAGAAATCAATGTGATTTGCGCCGCAAAAATATCACGAATTTTTTCACCCACCAATTCATAAATCGCATTCAATTCCCATTTCGATGCCAACCCCTCTTGCACACCTTTGAGAATGGCGATTTCGGCTTCGCGTTGTTTTAATTCTTTTTCAATCGGCGAAAGTGGAACCGATTTTTTCGGAGCAGATTTTCGAGCAACAGATTTTTTTGTGCCCGCTTTCGTTATTTTTTTCTTCGTCGTTTTTTTCTCGGATGATTTCGCCATGAGGTTCTCAGTTTACATAGCGCGGCGAAAATCGTCAATAGCCACCCTTTGTTATGTCATCTTTTTGATATTTTCAACTGCCGTTTGGATGACTAAATCGCAACCAGGCCAGACTGCATCCACGCCCGCCTCTTTCGTGCGGATAGTTGCTTCTGCTATTTGACCTTTATCTCCCTGCCAAATCGACTCCACGGGGTCAAGATTCCCAAACAGCAATGTATCTCTTAATTCATCACGCGCTTTGACTAAATCCACAGTCTGGTCAATCGAAATAGCATCTGCACCTGTTTGACCGAGCAAATGTAAACCATTCGTCACATTCCCACACACGGACAAGACAATTGGTATTTTGTTCTCATTAGGGTAATCGTCCATCAGCGTGAAGTTTATTTTTTCAATTAATACTTTTTCAGCAGGCAAAACAAATTGCTCATATTTGGCTGGACCAATAAACCCCGGTGACCCGCCCATGTCGTGAATCGTAATAAAATCCGCACCTGCTTTTTTATATTCGTCGGCAATATTTGCAAGGAAAGATGAAAGATGAAAGAGAGCATTCATCACGGCT
>DQGV01000437.1 GCA_003524705.1 Anaerolineae bacterium
TGGAGCAGTATGTGTATTTGGTCATATGCCATTTGCTTTTGAACATCTTTTAGAATCTACAAAATGGATTGGGCCAGCTTTGCCAGAAGAATGTGATGAACTTAGTCGAGCAGTTATTGAAATATCAAAGAATGCTAAGAACAAAGAAAAGAGATGGCCTGAACCTTCGCTTTGGGATCGTATTTCATAAGTGTTAATCACCCTGTATTCCTCAACCCAGCCGCAATGCCGTTGATGGTCAACGCCATCACATCGCGTAAAGATTTTGCCTCATCACTTTCAGAATCCTTCAAAGCCCGTAAGCGACTCAATGTTTCCACTTGAATGTAATTCAACGGGTCAACGTATGGATTACGAAGTCCAATCGCTTGTTGCGTGACAGGCTCAAGTTCTAACAAAGATTCATGCCTGCTAATTTTCAAAACCAAATCACAAGTTTGTTCATATTCCTTGCGGATGATAGAAAAAATATCATGCGCAAGTTTTTTGTCTGGCACCAAATCCACATACAATGCAGAAATTTCCATATCCGCTTTCAACAAAGACATTTCACAATTATTCAACAACGTCCGAAAAAATAACCAACCATCATACATCTCTTGCAACAACTTCATATCTGCAATCGAAGTCAACGCCGCACCTAAACTATACCAACTCGGCAAATTGAATCGGCTTTGCATCCACGAAAACACCCACGGGATTGCACGAATCTGATTCACCGCACCCAACTTCCCACGCGCTGATGGACGCGAACCAATATGCAAACGTTTGATTTCATCCAACGGAGTCGCTGATTCCCAAAATTGGATAAAGCCTGGGGTTTCATACACAAGTTGACGGTAAGCATGAAGCGCAATATCCGACATTTGATTCATCGCGCCTCGCCATTTCGGGTGGACTTGTTTCTCATCCTTCGGCGGAATCGAAGCCTGAATCACCGCGCTGACGATTTGCTCCAAGTGACGATGCGCCAACGCGGGGTTCGCATAACGCGACGCAATAATTTCACCTTGCTCAGTAACGCGAAATTTTCCATTGATGCTTCCCGCAGGTTGCGCGCGAATTGCATTGTTGGCAGGTCCGCCACCACGCGCAATCGTTCCACCACGCCCATGAAAGATAGAAAGTTTTATTTTATGTTTTTGTGCAATTTGCGTAATGGCTTCTTGCGCTTCATACAAAGACCAATTCGCCATCACATAGCCGCCATCTTTGTTGCTATCAGAATAACCAATCATCACCATTTGTTCGTTGTGATGGGTTTGCAAATGTTCTTGATAAACTTTCAACGTAAATAATGATTCAAGAATCGTGGAAGCATCTTTTAAATCTTTAACCGATTCAAACAACGGCACAATTTGCGGAATCGTTTTACAACCCGTCCATTTTGCTAACAACAAAACAGTTAACACATCGGCGGCGGCATGCGTCATGGAAATCACAATTGGACCCAATAATTCTTTTCCATAAATATCACACGTGCGTGCAATTAATTGAAACAATGCCCACGTTTCTTCTGAAGCGACCGTAACGCCAGGATGTCTTGAAAGGCTTGGAATCGGTTCACTCAACAAACGAATCAATAATTCTGTTCGTTTTTCATCAGGCAAATTATCAAAATCTGATTCGATTTTCAAAGCCCGCAATATTTCACTCAATGCAAAATTAAAACGACTCGAATCTTCCCGAATATCTAAACGTGCCGAATGTAAACCAAATATTTCTATCTTCCGAATCGCATCTCCTAACTCATCTTGAACAACGCTGTGCGGTAACGACGAAGCAATGATTTGCAAAGGTTTCAGTAAATCATGTTCATTCAAATGCGCTTCATGTTCATATTGCCCCAATAAATGTTTTTTCATATCATCGCGCGAGGCTTCGGCTAAATCATGTGCAAGCAATGCCAATGCCAAACGATAAGGCTCACGTTCATAACGCTTGGCAATAAAATCAGCATGTAATGGAAACGGCTCACGCTGTTTAAACCATTCGAGTAAAGAAGCAGGCGGTTTAATCCGATTTGAACTAACGCTTAAATGTCGTCCTAATTCTTGAAATGTTTTTCTATGATTCTCAACTGCCAAACCGCGATGCAAACGTAACGTCTCGGCTGTCACTTCGGCAGTTACAAATGGGTTGCCATCTCTGTCGCCACCAATCCATGATGCTAATTTCAACCAACCCGTTGGCGCTTTTACTTCGGGGTAATAGGTTGCTAATGCTTTTTCTAAATCTTCATAAACAATAGGTATCGTATTCCAAAAAAATGAATCAACAAAATACAAACCTGTTTTCACTTCGTCACTGACAGAAATTTTTTCGGCGCGTGCACGATCTGTCAGCCATAAAGTTGAAATGGCACTATGTAACGAAGCCTTTGCTGATTCTTTTTCACGCGGTGTAATTTCATTTTGATTCAGCACTTTGATTAATTCTTCAATGCGTTTTGTCATTGAAAGAATCGTTCTTCTTCGCGCTTCCGTTGGATGTGCCGTCAACACCAACTCGATGGATAAATTTTCAAGCAATGTGGATATTTCTTGATGAGTCACCCCGCGCTTTTTCAGAATCGCAAACGCCTCATTTATCGACTCTCGAACTGGTTCTGCACCTGATTCATTCTCTCGCTGACGCAACAACTGCACCCGTCTATTCTCTTCCGCAAGATTCACCAAATCAAAATATGTCCCAAACGCTGAAGCAACAACACGTGCTTCTTCATCTGTTAACGCAGAAACTTCTTTTTGTAAATCATTTGCCGCAATTGCATCCCCATTTCTTCTGGCTTTTGCCAATGCCCGAATTTTTTCTTCAATTTCAAACAATCTCGGCGATTCAAGTTCAGAAATCACTTTTCCAAGCGTGCCGCCCAATAAATGTATGTTCTCAGAAATATCCATGCGTTGAATTATACATGTTGAAGAAAGAAGAAAGAGGAAAGA
>DQGV01000300.1:0-2664 GCA_003524705.1 Anaerolineae bacterium
CACTTCCAATTTTCCCAATATTCTCCATATATATTATAAAAATATTCTTCATTGTGATTTCCATCTTGAATGAGATACACAGATCGCTCTGGGATAAATGCATTCCTTTCAACAAACCCTTGCAGTTGTTCAGTGTTTATCGCCTCAAACCCCTGACTTTTAAGCTGGTTCATTAAATCTCGAACTTCAAGCAAGGGGACACTGTTTGGAAGTTCAGCAGTTCCTCTATTTATATTTTGGAATCGAATCACCAACACAACCGTACCAGGCGTTGCGTTTAATGGATTCCACTTATTTCTTAAATATCTACAAGTTTCATCTATGTAAGTACGTGGCGTATCTAACGGATTTAATAACGAAGTTTGAAACGTCTCTGGTAAATACGGTTGAGTCGCTTCGGGGGTAATCTCTTGGGTTGATGTTGCTTGTGAAGATTGACAAGAAATTAAAATACTGATGATAACAAACAAGGTGATAATGCGAAGAAGAATTTGTTGAATTGGTATATTTTTCATTAGAACTTGTAGGTCACGTTTTGAACATGACGATTCAATTTATTTATTTATTTATTTTAACTACGGAATTGCTCCATACGTTGGGGCGCAAACTATATCATAATATTCAAGTTCAATGGCTTTGTTTTGTTCAGCGTATGCTTTTGCTTCTTGACCAATCACACGCACCGAATCAATATTTTCACGGGCATAAATATCCATGTAACGAGGAATGGTCATTAATGGGTTGCCTGCTGGAGTTTCAGGAATTGCCAGCGGATTTGAAGCATTAAATGTATCTGCCTGCGGAATCCAGTTATACATCACAGGTCCACGTGGGTTGACGGTAAAACCAAGTTTGTAACCTAGTTGAGTTCCAATTTCTACAGCGCGTCTCGAAAATCCACCACCTGGCCAGATGTATGCAATCGGTGTTTTGTTGAAATATTTTTGAAAAGTCCCAATCACACCACTCATTTCAGACATAATAAATTCATCTGTAGAGCCATCACTGATTGGGATATTGTGAATATATCCATGCGCTTGATAATCTACCCAACCTTCAGCAGATAAAGCCGCATTTTCTGCCCATAAATCAGGTCTTTCATCTAAACCAATATAAGCATTGACAATTTGCCAGCCCCAATCTTCATAATATCCTCTGAAATGGTCGTTATATTTTGATGCACTGGCGCGGTCATCAATGATAAATAAAAATGACCGTTCTGGAATTTTGGCATTGTCATACATGAAGTCAGACATCTGTTGCATGTTGATAGCTGTAAAGCCTGCTTCGTATAAATCATCCATTAATTGTTTCAAATCTCTGGATGAAATTGTAGTGGTGCCGGCGTTTGAGGTAGTGGCATCTTGGTCAATACGGTGAGACATAATCACCATCACCACTGTGCCCGGCGTGGACTTGGTTGAATCCCATTTATTTTTTATGTATTGACAAGCATCCGCAATATAATTTCGTGGTGGGCTTTCAATGCTGATTAATCCTGTTTGAAATGTAGAAGGTAATGCGGGTGGTGTGCGTGGAACGGTTGCAGTTGGAACTGGTGTTTCAGTGGGTGCTAGTGTTTGTGTTGGTTGACTAATTTCTGCGAATGCGGTTTGGATTGCCGCAGTCATGGCGATATTTGGGTCTTGAGTCACTGCTTGGGGTTGGCAAGATGTTAAAACGAAGGCAAGCAAGCTGAATGTTAGTGTGAAGCGTGAAATGTGATGCGTAATGCGAAATTGTTTGTTAATCATAAAATTTATTCTACACTAAAAATAAAAAACGTCTGTTTTCACAAACGTTTTTTATTTCATGTTTCACTTTTTACTCGTCAGATTTTCCTGAAATAAAATCTTCCACTTTTTGATGAGCAACTTCATCTTTGAATTGTTTAGGTGGCGTTTTGAAGAAGTATGATGAAGGACCAAGAATTGGACCTGCAAGTTCTCTATCGAGTGCAATTTTTGCACAACGAACTGCATCCATAATTACGCCGGCAGAATTGGGGCTATCCCACACTTCAAGTTTTAATTCGAGATTTAATGGAACATTACCAAAGGTTGTGCCTTCCATGCGGATGTAACACCACTTGCGGTCTGTCAGCCACGGCACATGGTCGCTTGGTCCAACATGTACATCGTTTGGATTCATTTCATACGGAATCATGCTGGTGACTGCATTTGTCTTTGAAATCTTTTTTGATTCAAGCCTTTCACGTTCAAGCATGTTTAGAAAATCGGTATTGCCGCCAAAATTTAATTGATAGGTGCGATCAATTTTCACGCCTCTATCTACAAACAAACTTGTGAGAACGCGATGCACAATCGTTGCGCCAACTTGACTCTTAATATCGTCGCCGAGAATGGGCAAGCCAGCATCTTCAAACCTTTTTCCCCAATATTCTGAAGAAGCGATGAAAACTGGAATGCCATTGACGAATGCACAACCGGCTTCAAGAATTTGTTCTACATACCATTTGGTTGCCATTTCTGAGCCGACAGGTAAAAAGTTAATCACTACATCGGTGTGAGTTTCTTTTAATAATTGAGCGATGTTCGCTGTAGAGCCCGGTGCTTTTTTGATAATTTCGCCAAGATATTTGCCAAGCCCATCATGAGTCATGCCGCGTACAACAGGTGCATTTAATTTTGGAACATCTGCAAA
>DQGV01000300.1:2982-8866 GCA_003524705.1 Anaerolineae bacterium
TTTAGGGTGCATAATGCCGGGGATGACATCATCATTTTTTGCGTTTTTATAAAATTGCACGCCCTGCACTAATGATGAAGCACAATTCCCAACACCGATAATCGCCACACGAACTTTTTTATTTGCCATGAAAAACTCTCCTTGAATTTTGTTATTTCATTGTAAGGTTGATTACAATTTCCTGATACATTACTTAAATACCAAAGAATCAGATACAACCGTAAAGTATAATCTTACTCACATAAAAATGACTACGCCTCGCATCAACGTTTCTACCCGCTTGCTAGATTTGACTCGCAATCTCAGTTCCATCACCGAACTAGAAACGTATCTGCATGCCTTGCTCTCTGCCGCCAAAGAATTGACCGGCAGTGCCAGTGCTTCACTTTTGGAATATGACGAAACTGCCAAAGAATTTTTCTTCAATTCGATGCTGTGGTTTCAAGGCGACCAAGTCCGTTCTGCGAGAGTGCCGGTGCAGGGGAGTGTAGCAGGTTGGGTCTTTTTATATGGCAAACCTGTTGTTATTGATGATGTCAGCACAGACAAACGTCACTACAAAAAAATAGATGAACTGGCTGGTTTTACCACAAAATCTATACTAGGCGTGCCAGTTATTTTAAGAGAAAAAACAATTGCTGTTTTAGAAGTCTTCAACAAACTAGAACCCTACACAAATGAAGATATTTGGATTGCCGAAACCATTTCCGCTTTAATTGCCGCCTCTCTTCAAAATGACTCATTAGAGAAAAAGATTCAATCCACGCAAGATGAAGCTCGTGAACTCGAACAACTCAAAAATGAATTTATTGCAATTGCTTCGCATGAACTTCGTACGCCATTAGGATTAATTTTAGGTCATGCAACATTTCTCAAAGAATTAATCAACAATCTAGATTATGAAGAACAAATAGATACTATCATTCGCAATGCCACGCGATTAAAAGAAATTATAGAAAATCTAACCAGTGTAGATAACTACGAATCTGGTAGTGCTCTCTTAAAATCTCGTAAAGTTTCTGTTGAAAGAATTATTGAAGATGTTGCCATTTCTTTTAGTGATATGGCAAAAAAGAAAAGCATCGCGCTTAGAACTGAAACCCAACCCACGCAAGAATTATTGGTAGATATTGACGGGGGAAAAATCGCAATTGTATTAAGTAACTTGGTAAAAAATGCGCTCACCTTTACCAACGAAGATGGTCAAGTCATTATTCGTGGCGAACAACATCCTGAATATGTCAAAGTGACCGTGCAAGATAACGGCATTGGAATCCCAACCAACGACCTCAACAAAGTATTTGACCGTTTCTATCAAGTCGAATCACATCTCACGCGCAAACATGGCGGCATGGGTTTGGGGTTATCGGTTGCCAAAGTGATGGTTGAAATGCACGGCGGGCGCATTTGGGCAGAAAGCAAAGAGGGCGAAGGAAGTACATTTTCGTTCCTCTTGCCTGTACGAAAAACACAACCACTTCCGCAGACACCTTTCAAAAATTAATTACATGTCATTGCAAGACGCGCTCTTGTTATTGGCATCGAAGCAATCTCTTAATTTAATCATAGAGATTTATTTTCTTTGATAAACTATCCCCTCAAAAGGATACAACATGACTCAACGTCTCAACCTACAATTCGACCTGATTTGCCAATCCGCAACAGTAGCAATGGGTGACAGAATCCTCGCACTCAAAGCCAGTGGCAAAAATATTGTTGCCTTACAAACCGGCGACCCTGATTTTGGTACACCACCTGCCATCATAGATGTTGCTTTCAAAGCCATGCAATCGGGTCTTACACATTATGGTCCGTCACGCGGAACGCCAGAATTACGCAAAGCAGTTGCTACAAAATTATCCCGTGATGAAGGTGTTGAATACAATCCCGAAACTGAAATCTTAATCACACACGGCGGGATTCATGCTTATTACTTAGCCATGCAATCTATTTTGAATCCTGGTGAGGATGTTTTAATTCCAGACCCAACATGGGCAACCCATTCCAATATGGCAATCATGTTAAGAGGAAATGTCATCAGAGTCCCTGCTCCCGCGGAAAACTCATTTATCCCGTATTTTGAAGCGTGGGAAAAAGCATTAACTCCCAAAACAAAAGTCATCGTCTTAAATTATCCATCCAATCCAACGGGCATGTTTCCATCAAAAGAATATTTACAAAAGTTACATGATTTTGCCAAGGCAAATAATTTATGGGTTGTTGTAGATGAAGTGTATGGAAGTTTGTATTACGATGAAAAACCAACCTCCGCGGCGGCGATTGAAGGTGCAAAAGAAAGAACATTGTTAGTAAACAGTTTGTCAAAGTCTTATGCCATGACAGGCTGGCGCGTTGGATATTTAGCCGCACCACAAGCGATTATTGAAAACGCAATCAAAGCAGGGCAAAATTCAATTACGTGTGTTGCTCCATTTATACAAAAAGCTGCCGCGTTCGCGTTAACTGATTCTGCTATTCAAGAAGAAACTGCAAAGATGCGCGCCGCTTATAGAAGAAGAAAAGATTTGGTGATTCGTTTGTCGCATGAGTTGGAATGTCAAAAAGTAAAAATTATTCCGCCACAAGGTGCTTTTTATTTCTTTTTAGATTTACGTTCTTTGAATATGCCTTCGGTTGAAATGTGCGAAAAGATTTTGGAAGAAGAAGGCGTAGGTTTAGTACCGGGCTCTGCATTTGGTGAACAAGGTGAAGGTTTCATTCGTGTGTGCATCGCTGCATCAGATGCAGATGTAGAAGAAGGTTTTCGCAAAATTGTTCAATGGGCTGAAAGGCAATAACGGTATTCTTTCCAAAGTAGGGTTGCTTGATTTTTGGAATAAATTAAATGATATAATTTAAAAAATGGAAACTAAATAAAGGTGTGATATGGTAAATCAAGTTGTTCAATATGGTCATTTTCAAGATGCTTGGGCTGGTTATGAAAATTACTTAATGCAACTCATAGAAAAAAATGGGTATAAAAATATTCTCGATATTGGTGGTGGAGCAAATCCAATCTTAAAAGAAGATTTTGTTAATCGGTTTGGCTTAGATTATGCCATCCTTGATATTTCTGAAACTGAACTTCAAAAAGCCCCACCTAGTTACACAAAAGTTGTTGCCGATGCCGCTTCACCAAGTTTTTCAGTAAACAAAAAATTTGATTTTGTATTTAGCAAAATGTTTGCAGAACACATTAAAGACGCAGAACAATTTCATAAAAATATGCTCCAGATTTTAAATACTGGCGGTATGTCTGTTCATTTTTTTCCAACTTTATATACTTTTCCATTCTTTGTCAATTACCTCGTTCCAGAGGCTATCTCTGATAGATTACTAGATATTTTTTCTCCACGTGACCGATATCAAAATGCTAAATTCCCTGCCTATTACAAATGGTGCCGTGGACCGCTTAAAAGTTTAATCAAACGTTATGAAACATTGGGATATGAAGTTGTTGAATATAAAGGTTTTTTTGGTCACGATTATTACGAAAGCGTGCCACCTGTTGATGCCTTACACAGGATGAAAACGAAATTTTTACTAGGGTATCCCAATCCTTTGTTTACTAGTTATGCATATCTCGTTCTTAAAAAGAGAGCATAAATCTAAACTAAAAACTTTGGGGATTTATAATAAAAAGAGAAACTGTTATGAAAATTGCATTTCAAGGCGAACACGGTGCGTATAGCGAACAAGTCATCTTTGAATATTTTGGCAAAAATGTAGAATCGATTCCATGTGAATCATTTGATGCCTTGTTTGATGCAGTCGCTTCAAACAAAGTGGAGGCTGGATTCGCTCCGATCGAAAATTCACTAGCGGGGAGCATTCATCAAAATTATGATTTATTGCTTCGTCATAACTTACATATTGTTGGGGAATATTTTTTGCGAGTACGTCATTGTTTAATTACAATGCCAAATGTCAAAAAAGAAGACATCAAAAAAGCAATTAGTCATCCACAAGCGTTGGGACAATGTGCAAATTATTTAAGAAATTTAGGCATCAAACCTGAGTCCGTGTATGACACGGCGGGGAGTGTAAAGATTTTAAAAGAATCTGGTGCACGTGATACAGCGGCAATTGCATCTAAACGAGCGGCTGAAATTTATGAAATGCAAATTTTGGAAGAGGGCATTGAAGATAATTCAGAAAACTTCACGCGATTCTTATGTTTAAGTACAGAATCAATTGTCCCGAAGGAAGAGGCGAAAACGTCTATTGTGTTTACGTTAAAAAATCAGGCAGGTGCTTTGTATAAAGCATTGAGTGCATTTGCATTGCGCGACATTGATTTGACAAAAATTGAATCACGACCGTTACAAGGCAAGCCGTGGGAATATCTTTTTTATATTGATTTTGTTGGTTCACAAAATGATGAAATTTGTAAAAAGGCGTTAGAAAATTTGGGGGAGTATGCACTCATGTTACGGGTGTTAGGTTCGTATCCACGGTTTAAGTAATTCGAAATTAATACTTGACTGAGTAGAATCTTTGTTCTATTATAGAAACAGAGAAAGGAATTCATATGAGAAAAATAGTAACTTTTCTTTGGTTTAAAGACCATGCAGAGGAAGCAGTAGATTTGTATGTATCGCTGTTTGAAAATGCAAAAATAATAAATACATCGTATCTTACAGAGTCAGTAGCAAAAGAAGCTGGAATGAAAGCTGGAGCTATATCCTCAATAGACTTTGAACTGGACGGCCAAAACTTTACTGCGTTAAATGGGGGTCCAATGTATGCTTTTAGTGAGGCTATTTCAATAGCGGTAAACTGCAAAACTCAAGAAGAGATTGATAAGCTTTGGGATGCGCTATCCGATGGTGGTGAAGTAATATCTTGCGGATGGCTTAAAGATAAATATGGATTAACGTGGCAGATTATGCCGGAAAGCCTAGATATTATGATGCGTGACCCAGACACTGCTAAAGCTGATCGGGTTGGTGCGGCTATGCTTCGTATGGAGGGGAAACTGAATCTAAGCGAACTCGAAAAAGCCTACAGAGGCGAATAATCATTTAACTAGATAGTTTTTAAAGAGCACCAGAACTTCTGGTGCTCTTTCAGTTTTAGGCTCATTTCCAATATTTAAGTAAATTTAAATTGCTCTTGACAAATCAGAATTTTTGTTCTAAAATATGTAACAGATTGGTTACATATTATGAGACGAGATGTTTTTCAAGCCATTGCAGACCCCAACCGCAGAGCCATCTTAAGTTTGTTGGCAAAGAATGAAAGATTAAGCCTGAACGGCGTGGCTGAAAATTTTCGCATCAGCCGCCCTGCTGTTTCACGTCATATCAAGATATTGAAAGAATGTGGTTTGGTGATTGTGATTCAAGAAGGTCGTGAACGATATTGTGAAGCAAAGTTTGATAAGTTAAATGAAGTGACCGATTGGATAGAAAAATATCGTCAGTTTTGGGAAGAACGCTTTAGCCGTTTGGATAAAGTATTAGAAGAAATGAAAAAACAGGAGAAAAAGAAAAATGTCAAAAAATAAAGTGTCTATTGTTGCTGAACCAAATAAACAAGAGGTATTTATCACCCGCGAATTCGATGCGCCACGAGCATTAGTTTACAAAGCCCATATTGACCCTGAACTCTATGTCAAGTGGTTGGGTCCACGTGGCTTAGAAATGATTCTCGAAACGTTTGAACCTGTAAACGGCGGAAAATATCGTTACATTCACAAAGATGAAAATGGTGAATATGCTTTTCATGGCGTGTTTCATACCATGACAGAAGAATTGATGATTCAAACATTTGAGTTTGAAGGTTTGCCTGAACCTGGTCATGTGACATTGGATACGATGCGGCTTGAAGAATTACCAAACAACCGAACAAGGCTTACGATTCAATCTGTGTTTCAATCTGT
>DQGV01000114.1 GCA_003524705.1 Anaerolineae bacterium
TAACCTTGTAACGTCTCTAATAATTTATCACTGACTTGTTGAGCATTGAGTTTAGTTAACTCGCTTAACAAGTTTTTGATTCTATCTAAACCAAATGCTTCCCCTTCTGGGCTTCGGCAATCAGTCATACCGTCTGTGTACATAATTAATGTATCGCCAGAGGCAAGCGTAATTTCTTTTTCATCAATCGTAATTGGGTCCCATAAACCAATCGCCATGCCGGGGCTGTGTGGAATGCGCTCTACACTTCCGTCGGGGTGAAGCAAAAGTGGAGGTTCATGACCAGCTCTCGCGTAAGAAAAGAGGCGGGTTTTTAAATCTAAAATGCCATAAAGAACAGTCACAAATTGAGTCGACTTTTGTAATCTTGTAATGTGACTATTCACCAATTGCATCACTTCGGTGGCGGTGATAGCAATATCGGCTTCAGCCATGATGAGCGCATGTGCGCGCGCCATAAACAAAGCAGATGGCACACCTTTATCTGCGACATCACCGATTAAGACTCCGATGCGGTCATCTTTGAGTTGGAAGACATCATAAAAATCGCCTCCGACCTGACGGGCAGGCAGGATTCTTGCCCCGAAACTAAATTCTTCGGTGTCAGGAAGAACATCGGGCAAAATGCTGAGTTGAATATCAGCGGCGACTTGTAATTCACGTTCGAGGCGTTCTTTCTCGATAATTTGTGATTGCGCTTCTTTTAATTCATCATAGGCTTTTTGAAGCGCATGATTTTTTGCAACCAAATCATTGAACGCGGCTTCGTTGGATGAATCGAGTCGTTCACTCATGATTTCAACCATCGAATATGCCAACTGCGGATATTTCTGTAAAGTTTGATTAAATTTCTCGCGGGTCATCATCCAAACAACACTATCGTCTCTAGCACGCACGCTGGCAGTACGCGTGCCTTTGGGCATCATCAAACTCATCTCACCGACATATTCACCCGGTCCGCAAGCACGTAATAACATTTCATCAGGTGTATCGGCGGCGAGGATAATTTCAACTTTGCCATCGCGCACGACATACAAACTATCACCATGTTCGCCTTCACGAAAAAGATAATCGCCGCGTTTATATTCTTGAACTGGTAATTCATTTACCAATTGAAACAAATCTAACTTTGGCATTTTGTTGAATAGCGGAATTTTTAAGAAGACGGTTTGGTCTATATTAGTCACGTAAATCCATCACTTCTTTGCCTGCTAATTTATCTTGAATGCGTTCGGTCACTAAATCTAAATGGCTAGGCATATTGGCATAATCTAAGTTATTGGTTTGAATGGTTAATACTGGACACATATCAAACGCACCGAGCCATTCTTCGTAAAATGAATCAAGCAAGGTTAAATATTCAGGTGTGATACCAGTTTCCATGTTACGAGCGCGGCGGCGGATTCTTTCCATCAAAACATTCACGGGCGCTTTGAGATAAATCAATAAATCAGGTCTGGGCAAACTATTCACAACCACATCATATAAATTGCGATAGGCTAAATAATCACGTTCATTCAAATTCCCCAAGTGATGTAAGGCGCGGGCAAAAATATGAGCATCTTCATAAATGCTTCTATCTAAAATAGAAGAGCGTGCATCACGAGCGGCTTCTAAATATTGTTCGGCACGATGACCCAAAAAGAAAATTTGTAAATGAAACGACCATGAACGCATATCGCCATAAAAATCAGATAAGTAAGGATTATCAGAAACAGATTCGTATCCAGTCCACCAACCGAGGCGTGAACCGATTCGTTCTGTCAATGTGGTTTTTCCTACGCCAATATTTCCTGCAACAAGCACCAAATGCTTCGCCATAGATGAATTATTTTATCATGTATAATTAATTCAATTAGGAGATAATCTTATCAATGAAAATTCGTGATGCATCTGGTTGGACAATTTTTGTATTCGGCGTTTTAGCGTTTGTCCTTGGGCTAATTGGTTTAATTCGACCTGAAATTTTGTTATCCATGCCGTGATTGCTGAGTTAAACGAAGTGCAAGAAGTTATCCTGAGTCAGCCAGAAAATTCAGCCCTCGTGCTTTCTAATTTCTCAAATACAGAAATTACATCAACCGTCATGCTACTTCTTAACGAATCTTCAAAGAAAACAAAATCTCACGTTCGCAAAACTGCTGTGGTTGGTGTATCTGGCATCAAACGCACACTTGGCGATTTGCTTTCCAGAATTACAGGTCAAGCGTTGATGTATTTCAACGATGAAAACCAAGCAAAAGATTGGCTTGCAGAAGATTAACTTAAATTTCAAAATGCAAAATAGAATACTTTATATCGTCTTGCTCATCGTCATAGGGGCGGTACTTTTCTCATGTGCTGATTCGGCAAATCAAACAAACTCAAATTCAGATGATGTGGACTTAATCCGCACCCAAGCAGTTTCTACATTCGCTTCATCCTTAACGGAAACTTTGGTTGCCGTTCCTACACATTCATCTACCCCGATGATTCTTGAAGAACCGAGCATCACGCCAACAGTTATTACAGAGACTCCATTACCCACTGCCACTACAAATCCATGCTACAACTTGCTTTACATATCTGATGTGACCATTCCAGACGGCACACAAATGGATGCAGGTGAAGTATTTACCAAAACATGGGAAGTGCAAAACATCGGCGGATGCGCATGGCGAGCAGGATTCACATTCCAACACGTTGGCGGTGAATTAATGCGTGGAAGTACAGTTACTTTATCCGAAGCAATCCCCACAGGTGCAAAAAGACAAATTTCGGTTGAATTGGTCGTACCAAGCGGAATCAGCGGCCTGATTCAATCCTCATGGCGCATGGCTGATGAAAATGGCGTGTTCTTTGGTGATACATTAAGTGTGAATATTTTGGTTGGAAATATTACAACCCCTACTCCATAATTGACAATTTTTCATTCTTCATTATCCATTAACTCAAAATTTCTTTATCCGCCTGTTCAATCTCTTCATAAATCTTTTTGACTTCCGCTTTCATTTCAGC
>DQGV01000452.1 GCA_003524705.1 Anaerolineae bacterium
CCGAGAATGGCACCATTCATATAAATATTTTCTCTGCCAGATAATTCTGGATGAAAGCCTGTACCCACTTCAAGCAATGAACCAACCCGCCCGCGGACAGTCACAGTTCCAGTAGTTGGTTCAGTGACGCGAGAGAGAATCTTCAATAATGTGCTTTTACCCGCGCCATTTCTTCCGACGATACCAAGCACTTTTCCTTCTTCTAAATCAAATGAAACATCTTTCAATGCCCAGACATAATTTTGATTCTGCCTACGATCCGATTTGCCAATCATTGCTTTTGCGATTCGCACAGGTGCAGTGACTGTATCCACAATTACATCACGTAGCATGTTATAGCGGAATTTTGTTTCCGCGGCACCAATCTTGTATTGCTTGCCGATGTTCTTAACTGAAATTGCTGTTGCCATTAAATCGTATCCGCAAAAGTCTTTTCCATGCTTCTAAAATAGAAAAGACCTGAAATGAAAATCAAAATAGAAATCCCAACGGATACCCATAAAGTAATATCTGGTCCATTGCCTGTGCCGAGCAATGCCCAACGGAATCCATTCACGACTCCAGCCATTGGATTCAATGAATAAGCAATTTGCCATTGCTCAGAAATCACAGAGGCAGAATATGCCACAGGTGTAGCAAACAGCCAGAACTGAGTCAGAAACGGAAGCGCTTGGTTTACATCGCGATATTGGACATTAATCGCCGAAAGCCAAAGTGCAACACCTAATGCGGTGATAATCGCAAGTAAAAGAAAAAGTGGAAGCGTCCAAATTAAATTCCATGCGGGAACAAATTGATAATAAAACATCAAGCCAATAAGGATGACGAATGCAATTGCAAAATCAACGAGCCCTGCAAAGACGGATGACATAGGAAGAATCAATCGCGGAAAATAAATCTTCGTGACCATGTTGTTGTGAGCAACTAATGAACGACTACCTTGATTCAATGCAGTGACGAATAAACCCCAAGGCAACAATGCAGTGAATGCAAAGATTGGATAGGGAATGCCTTCAGTTGGAAGTTTTGCAACGCGATCAAAAAGAAATGTAAAAACAAGCATAGTCATCACAGGTTGAATCACAGCCCATGCCATGCCTAACAAAGTTTGTTTGTATTTCACTTTGATATCGCGCCAGACCATAAAGAAAACTAATTCGCGATAAACCCAAAGGTCTCTTAAATTTAATGAAGAGAGTCCTTTAGTTGGTTTGATATAAACTGTTGTCGGTTCGTGTTTTGTAAGTTCAGTCATCTTGTTGTTTCCAAGTTTGCAAGTTAAAACGTTTGAACGTTCAAACTTGTAAACCTTCTAACGAATTTTGTCTCGATTCGATTTAAACCATTCAATCGTTTTCTTCAAGCCTTCTTCAAATTGAACTTGAGCACTCCAATCAAATAATTCTTTGGCGCGACTCACATCGAGTCCGCGGCGAGGTTGACCATTTGGTTTATCTGTCTGCCAAGCAAGTTTGCCGTTGAAGCCTGTGAGTTTAACAATCAATTCAGTTAAATCTTTGATTGAGATTTCATATCCAGAGCCTAGATTGATTGGTAAATCACCATTGTATTTTTCAGCACCTGTGATGATGCCATCGGCGGCATCTTCAACGTATAAAAATTCGCGTGTTGGAGAACCATCACCCCAAACTTGTAATTCTTTGTCACCACGTTCAGTCGCTTCAATGGCTTTGCGAATCAAAGCAGGTATGACATGCGATGTTTGTAAATTGAAATTATCTCGTGGACCATAAAGATTCACAGGCAATAAATAGATTGCATTGAATCCATATTGCTGACGATACGTCTGTGCTTGCACAAGCATCATCTTTTTGGCAAGCCCATACGGCGCATTGGTCTCTTCAGGATAGCCATTCCAAATATCATCTTCTTTGAATGGGACTGGTGTAAATTTTGGATATGCACACACAGTTCCCGTGGCAACAAATTTCCCGACGCCTCTTTTATAAGCATGATGCATGAGTTCTACACCCATAATCATATTGTCGTAGAAAAATTCTGCGGGATGTTCACGATTCGCACCAATGCCGCCCACATTTGCGGCGAGGTGAATCACGACGACATTTTTCGGGTCAATATTTTTCAAGGCATCATCATACAAGTGTTCAATGGCTTCACGTTGAGTCAAGTCATAATCTTTTTTGCGCGGGATAAAAATATCGGTTGCGCCACGTTCTTTTAATTTTTCAACCACAAATGAGCCGAGGAATCCGCCGCCGCCTGTGACTATCACTCTTTTGTTTTTCCAAAAACTTTCTGTCATGTTGTTTTCCTTTTATAGACCTGTCAGGTTTTGTTTATTGAACTATAAATTGAGCATTGCGATAATGTTCATCTGTCGGGTTACGTATCAAACCCGATTTCAATGCAAATAAAACTTCACGCACGCCATCATCCACATCTAAAGTTGTTTCAAATCCTAAAACACGTTTAATTTTTTCAAATGAAACCGTTATATCCCGCATGTCACCGCCGAAGGTTAAATCTTTATATTCAACAATCGTTTCAGGCATACGCTTCAAAACCAGATTCACAATGTCGCTTTTTGTGTAATTTCCGCTATCAGTTCCCAAATTAAAAACCTGACCACGAATCTTTGATTGTTCGGCTTCTAAGCCCATAATAATTCCACGCACAATATCACGAATATGCACGAATGAACGCGAATATCCGCGTTGATAAATAATCAATTGGCGTTTTGTAAATGCTTCCAAAACAAATTGATTGACAATCAAATCAAAACGGGTGCGTGGAGAAACTCCATATAAGGTTGCAAAGCGAAATAATAATGGGGCACACGTCGAATCTTTTTGCGAAAGCAAATATTCTTCTGCGGCAATTTTCGTCTCAGCATATAACGATTGTGGATTTAATGGTGATTCTTCAGTAACAGGTTTGCCATCTGGGCTTAATCCATAATTGCTATAAGTGGATGCGAACACGAATCTTTCTACACCTAAATCTGCTGACTGTTCGTATGCAAGTTTTGTCGCCTCGACATTGTATTTCCATGCGACTTGTTTTCCAACTGCTTGACATGCTGGAAAGCCAACAATGCCTGCTAAATGAATCACAGCGTTGGGCTTATCCCAATCTTTCTTAATCGAATCGCGAATGGCACGAGGCTCTGTCACATCCGCTTTAACAAAATGAAAGTTCGGATGACTCATAAACGGCATAATGCTTTCACCGCCGAAGAGTAAACTGTCTAAGATTGTGACATGGTGTCCAAGCCGAAGCAGTTCTGAGGTCAAGATTGAACCGATGTAACCTGCTCCGCCAGTAATCAAAATATGCTTTTGATTCATTCCAAACCTTCCAATTTTATCTTGTATCCATCTACAACAAATGTAGGGATATTTTTTTCATTCACAACTTTTATGCCTTGTTCGAGACAAGTGAGTTTGCAAATATCAGCCACATCACCTGTTCCGACAATTCGCACACTGTCAAAACCAGCTTTACGAATTTTTGTAATATTATCTTTCACCTTTTGGCGCGTGCGGCGATAAACCGAAAAGGAACGTTCAACGTAATCAATCGCAAGACGCGCACGCAATGCCAAGCCTTCTGGTGTGATGATGTAACGTAATTTTTTTCTTTCGGCGCGAGAAACTTTAACAGCACCTTTGGCAATCAATCTTTTTAAATGCCAATTGACCGTGCCAACTGCCACACC
>DQGV01000316.1:0-363 GCA_003524705.1 Anaerolineae bacterium
AAAGGCGTTTCATTTAATATTCAAGAAGGTGAAATCTTCAGTTTACTCGGTCCAAACGGAGCGGGAAAGACAACAACAATTTCCATGCTTTCTACTTTATATGAACCAACTTCTGGAGATGCAACCATTGCAGGTCATTCTGTCAAAAAGAATCCAATGGGCGTTCGCAATGCCATCGGAGTTGTTCCACAAGATTTAGCATTGTATGAAGATTTGAGTGCAAAAGAAAATTTAATCTTTTGGGGTCAAATGTATAACTTAAGTGGCAAGTCTTTAAACTCACGTGTAGATGAAGTGTTAGAACAAATCGGTTTGACTGATAAAGCCAAAAATAAAGTCAAAACATTTTCAGGTGGGATGAAA
>DQGV01000316.1:588-6973 GCA_003524705.1 Anaerolineae bacterium
AAAACATTTTCAGGTGGGATGAAAAGACGCGTCAATATTGGGGTTGGCTTGTTACACAAACCTCAACTTTTATTTATGGATGAACCCACTGTAGGCATTGACCCGCAATCTCGCCGCGCGATTTTAGATACGGTCAAAGATTTGAACAAACAAGGCATGACAGTTTTATACACAACCCATTACATGGAAGAAGCCGAAGAACTTTCGAATCGTGTTGGCATCATTGACCATGGTGAGTTAATCGCCATTGGCACACAAAAAGAATTGACCAGGCAAGTCGGTGAAACTGAAACATTGATTCTGCATGTCGGTGAAAATGAAGACCCATCCGCTTTGATTCCATCATTAAAAGAAATCAAAAATGTTTTGGATGCAAATGTAATTGGTAATGAAATTTCTGTTGTCACGCCTTCTGCAAAAGATGTATTGGCATCTGTTGTGACCAAAGCCAACGAACGCGGAATCAAGATTCATTCGATTGATATTCGCGAGCCGAATCTTGAAGCGGTATTTTTGCATCTTACTGGACGCGCATTGCGTGATTAGACGATAGATCATTGACCGTAGACCATAAAAACGGTCTATCGTCCATTGTCCATCGTCAAATACGGAGTATTTATGTTAAAAACTTTCCTCATCGGACTCAAAGATTTAAAAATCGCATTTCGTGACCGTGCCGCAATTATATTTATGTTACTCACGCCATTTTTATTAACCATCGGCATGGGACTCGTCACTGGAAGATTTTCAAGCAACGATAACAGCGGCGCGTTAAACATTCCGATTGTGATTGTCAACTTGGATAATGATGCATTGGGAGATACTTTAGTAGAAGTATTCTCATCGGAAGAATTGGCTGACTTGCTAGAAACAACTACAAGTCAAGATGCAGAAGCGGCGCGTTTGTTAGTGGATGAAGATGAAATCACAGTCGCCATCATCATCCCCGCAGGATTCACACAAAATATTTTTTCTGCAAACGCGAGTCAAAGCGAAGAATATCAAATTGAATTTTATGCAAATCCATCACGCCCAACGAGTGCAGGCATAGTCAAAACAATTTTAGATGGTTTCATGGCGCGTGTGGATGAAATGCGTGTTGGCGGAATTACTTCTGTTGCACAATTAATTATCAGCGGAAGAATTTCACCTGAAGAAGCGAATGCAGTTGGTGAAGAAATAGGTGCGCGTTTTGAAAACACGCCAACTGATTCTGATGAAACATTGATTACATTAAATACTTCAACCAATCAAACTCAAACAAACGAAGTAGATATGCTGGCATATATTGCGCCAGGCATGGCACTCATGTTTTTGATGTACACCGTTAGTTATGGTGGTCGTTCTATTCTCGCAGAAAAATCAGGCGGCACATTAACTCGTTTGCTCGTTACGCCAACAAACTCGATGCAAATTTTAGGCGGCAAAGTGTTTGGCATTTTCTTAACAGGCGCGGCACAAATGTTTATTCTGATTGGTGCAACCACTTTGCTTTTTCAATTGCAATGGGGCGATATGCTTGGCGTTGTGTTAATTGTTTTTGCGGCAGTGTTTGGTGCAACAGGTTGGGGTTTGTTAATCACTGCTTTTGCGCGCACACCGAATCAAGTTGGTAGTGTGGGTTCGGCTGTGATGTTGATTTTTGCAATCATGGGCGGCAGTTTTCTTGAAGTTGATACCATGCCTGCTTTTGTGCAAACGTTAAGCAAGATTACTCCCAACGCTTGGGCATTAGATGGATTCGCATCACTTGCATTTGGAGGAAACATCGCTTCTTTGACTACGCCTCTACTTGCTCTGCTGACGATGGGCATCCTCTTGTTTTTGGTTTCTGCGTTTTTATTTGGACGAAAGAATTTGGTACAAAAATGATTTAACCTCAAAACACAAGAGCCTAGCCACAGAGCACACGGAGATCACTGAGTCTCTGATTAATTTTTCTCTGTGGACTCTGTGCTCTCTGTGGCAAAAGGTTTTGGAGTAAAAAATGAAAAAAATATTTGCAATTGCATGGAAAGATGCAATCATACGTTTCGCAAGTTCATCAGAATTATTGTTCTTCATCGTCTTACCGATTATTTTTATATTCCTTATCTCAGGTGGCATACCTACTGGTGATGAAGATAATCGCAGACGTTTATTAGTCGTTGACCAGGCGGACACGACCATTTCGCAAGAATTGGTTTCGGAGTTAGAAAATTCAACAAGCGTCAGACCAGATGTCATGTCAATGGAAGAAGCGGAAGCAGAATTTGAGTCACGTGGTGCGGCGGCGATGTTAATCATCCCTGCAAGTTTTGATATCGAATCCATTCAAAATGGAACGGCTGAATTAGATTTTCGTGGTCAACCAAATGATATTGATTCAAGTATTGCGCAACGTGCCGTTGAAACTGCGATACAAAAAGTAGGCAGTGTGTTTAGTGCCACAAACATGGCATTAGAAGAAGCTAAAGCACGCGGAACTTTTGAATCATCGGAAGATGAGCAAGCCTATTTCAATGCCGCTTTAGAAACAGCAAAAACTTTGCAAGCGGATTCACCTGAACGAATCAAAACAATTCAAGGTAACACGCCTGATGATTTTGATTATGACCCGCAAGCCAATACTTCGGCAGGTCAATTGATTACATGGGTGTTTATTCCGCTGTTTGGAATCTCAGCCTTGTTTGCGTATGAAAGACAACAAGGAACATTGAGACGTGTTCTCACAACCCCAACCAGCAAAGCAACATTTTTACTTGGCACAATTTCTGGTCAGGTAGTAATGGCGTTGATTCAAATGACGTTGTTAGTTTTGTTTGCAGTTTTTACATTCAAATTAAATTGGGGCAACCCAATTGGTCTTTATATCATTCTCACGTGTGCATGTCTCGCCGCCGCCGCCATTGGAACAACGATGGGAACATTTATCAAATCAGAAGGTCAGGCAACTGGATTAAGCATCATGGCTGGCATGATGATGGCTATGCTAGGCGGATGTATGTATCCAATCGAATTGTTTCCGCCGTTTATGCAAAGCCTGGCACGCATCTTCCCCACCACTTGGGCAATGCAAGGATTAATTGACTTATCTTTACGTGGTGCAGGCATTGTAGACATTCTTCCCGAAGCAGGTGCATTGATTGGTTTTGCTGTTTTGTTTTTCGGAATCGGCGTGATGAGGTTTCGGTATGAGTAATACAGAAGGCAGTTGGCAAAAGGCAGAATGCAGAGGTTGAAGGAGAATTGACATGGCTTATCAAGAGTTAAAGGGACATCGTGATTTGAAGGTTTATCAATTGGCTTATAAATTGGCGATGGAAATTTTTAATGAGTCGAAATCTTTTCCAAAAGAAGAGAAGTATTCTTTAACTGACCAGATTCGCCGTTCATCTCGTAGTGTCGCCGCAAATATCGCTGAAGGTTTTCGCAAGAGACAATATCCAAAGATGTTTGTCAGCAAACTTGCAGACTCTGATGGCGAAGCAACAGAGACTCAAGTGTGGTTAGATTTTGCAAAAGACTGTGACTATCTCTTACCTGAAAAACATGCAGAACTTATCAAAGGATATGAAGAAGTTGGCAAAATGCTTGGAACGATGATGTCTATGCCAGAAAAATTTGCGCCACGAAACCAAGTCCGCGAATAACTCATCTGCTTTCTGCATTCTGCTCTCCGCTTTCTGCATTCCGCTTTCTGCCTACTGAATAATTTTCTCAAAAAACAAACTCAGCGGATCTGCTTTATATTCTCCAAAATGAGCAATTTCCTTAAACCCCCAGCCGCGATACAAAGCAATCGCATCTTTTTGGTGAATGCCAGTTTCTAGTCTCAATTTATAAATTCCATTTTCTTTCGTATATTTTGACAATTCCTCAAGCATCAACTTTGCCAAGCCAAATCCGCGAAATTCTGGACGGACGTACATGCGTTTTACTTCGCCATATTCTGTCCCAAAGAATTGAACTCCCCCGCAACCTGCTGGCACACCATCTTTACGAGTGATAAAAAATGTGACATTTTGTTTAATCAATTTTTCAACACTATACCCATGCCTACTTTCGCTTGGATAAAACGGTGCAAGGTCACTTTCTAAGCCTTCAATCAATTGGATTGCATCGGGTGTATCAGGTCTCTCTTTTGTGATTACGACAGTCATAATTACTTCTCCATTGAAATTTGTATTGATTATAGACATTTTTTGGATTTGACGTGATAAGATTCACGTCAATGAATGTATTACTCAAATTTTCCAAAGTTATAGATAGTTTTACAGAACGTTTAGGTCAAGCATCTGCTTTCTGCGTTCTGCTTACTGTATGTGTTGGCTTTTACAACGTCATCGCTCGTTATCTCGGACGATTTATCGGTGTGAAACTGACCAGCAATCTATTCATCGAATTACAGTGGTATCTCTTCTCGCTAACATTTCTACTCGGCTTCGCTTACATCCTCAAACACGGACTCAATGTCCGCGTGGATTTTTTGTATGCCAATTGGTCTGAGAAAAGAAAAGCATGGGTAGATTTAATTGGTCATTCAATATTTCTAATTATATTTTGTATTATTGGTTTATATGTCACCACACAACCTGTTTTGCAATCATGGGGTTTACTTCCCAATGGAACCTTTGGCACATGGGAAATGTCACCAGACCCTGATGGTCTTCCCCGTGCTCCAATCAAATCTATGTTATGGGTTGGGTTCACAATGTTATTGTTGCAAACATTTTCTGAAATTATAAAAAATATTTCTATTATTAAAGGTAATCCGTTGGTCGAGTAGGCGATGATCTTCCGCCGTATCGAGACCAACATGTTAATAGAATACTCTTATTAAACTTGTGGTCTCGATACGTTCTTCGCAACAAACGCTCAGAACTACTCGACCACCGATATAAACTAATTATGTCCAACTTTGAATTCCTCGCCATCCTAATGTTCATCGGGTTCTTCGTTTTCATCATGAGCGGATACCCCGTTGGTTATTCGTTTGCCGCCACAGCAATCTTATTTGGCGGCATTGGCTATGTACTTGGCGCGTTCAATCTCAACCTATTAAAACTGATGCCAAGCCGATGGTTTGGGACTATGTCCGATTTCACATTGCTCGCGATTCCATTTTTTATTTTCATGGGTTCGGTCTTTGAAAGGTCTGGGCTGGCAGAAGAGCTTCTTGAAACAGTAGGCAGGTTTCTCGGTCGAATCAGAGGCGGGCTTGCATTAGCGGTCATTCTCGTTGGCACCATCCTCGCCGCCACCACAGGTGTCGTCGCCGCAACCATCATCATGATGGGCATGTTAGCACTTCCAACAATGCTCAAACATTGTTACGACAAAAAACTTGCAACAGGAGTTATCACATCATCGGGCACGCTTGCACAAATGTTGCCGCCAAGTTTGGTATTGGTTGTGTTGAGTTCGCAAATCGGTGTACCGGTTGGAGATTTATTTGTTGGCTCTGTGATTCCTGGATTGATTTTATCGAGTTTATATTTGACGTATGTATTTGTGATTACGCGCCTCAAACCTGACCTCGCACCTGCTCTGCCACCTGATACATTATCCGTCACTCGAAGAGAATTGATTCGCGTCATCATTCCGCCTACGATATTAATTTTTTTTGTATTAGGAAGTATTTTCTTTGGGCTTGCATCACCGACAGAAGCAGGTAGCATCGGTGCAGTCGGCGCATGTTTTCTAGCATGGATGAATAAAAAATTTAATTACAAATTGATTCAAGAATCAGCAAAATCAACTGCACAACTGACAGCATTGGTTATCACGATTTTATTTTGTTCATCATTCTTCAGTCTAGTCTTCGACGGACTCGGCGGACAAAGACTCATCACCGAATGGTTACTCAATCTTCCAGGCGGCTACTGGACGTTTATCATCGTGGCAAACATCGTCATCTTTTTGCTTGGTATCTTTTTAGAGTTTGTAGAAATTTGTTTTATTGCCTTGCCATTAATTGTCCCTGCCGCAACTGCCTTAGACATAGACATGGTTTGTCTGTCCGTTTTATTTGCGATCAACTTACAAACTGCTTTTATCTCCCCACCTGTTGGCTTTTCATTATTCTATTTACAAACGACCGCCCCAAAAGAAGTCGCTACATCCGATATTCACAAAGGCGCAATTCCTTTTATGATTTTGCAGTTAATTGCTTTGATTATCGTTTTGTTATTTCCTGAAGCTGTCACTTGGTTGGTAGAATTATCAGCACAAACTACACCATAGATGGTAAAGGAGGATAGGTATTTTTATGATGAGATTTCGTACTTCAGTAGCTATTATATTTTTAATTGCTGTTAATTATTTGGTTGCCTGTCAAACAGCGACAAATATTCCAGAGCCAACATCAATCAATATACTACCTACATCTACACCTATTGTTATT
>DQGV01000384.1 GCA_003524705.1 Anaerolineae bacterium
GATAAAATCAAAAAGCATCCGTTAGCACGAGCAGTGCTTGCAGATAAAGCATGTTTAGCAGGTTTATCTGCCACATTGACTCATTATCTCAAAGACGAAGCTGAAAGAGAAATCCCTGTAGTTAAGATGATGTCTCTGACGCTGAAACAGCTCAAAGGTCGAGCAGAGGCGTGGATGAACGAATTAGGTCAAGGAGAAGTTGTCAGTGGTGAATCAACAGTTGGCGGTGGAAGTTTACCCAGCGAATCCCTGCCGACTTTTTTATTATCATTGAATGTAAAATCACCAGATAAATTTTTGAAAAAATTACGCGAACAAAACCCGCCCATCATTGCCCGCACGGAAAACAATAAAATTTTATTAGACCCTCGCACTGTATTACCCGAACAAGAAGGCGCATTGTTGGTTGGATTAAAGAATTTATTGAAAACTTAAAGAGAAATGATTATCCAAATCCCTGACTTAAAAAATCCGCCAATTCTCCAATTCCCGAATAGTTGTGTGAATTGTGGCAAGCCAAAAGAAGAGACATTAAGTTTAAGTTTTGATATGAGTGTGCAAAAGAAAAGTCAGCAAGTGGTGATGAAAATTTCTGTGCCGATGTGTAAAGTTTGTGCAGAAAAAGAAAGAAGTATTGCCAAAGTTACTTTGATTCCATTCTTAATTAGTGGCGCAATTTTTGGTGCAATTGCATTTATCCCAGCATTTATGTTTTCACCCGAAGGTACAACGCCCGATACAGCCGCTTTCCCTTATACATTTGGCGGATTTGTAGGTTTGGTCGTTGGGGTAATTTTCGGCTCAATCGTTGAAGCAATTGTAAAAACATTGTCAATTCCTGTGTATGGAAAATTAGTCACCAAGAGACCATTAACAATCTTAGGTTTTTTCTCAAACACTGATGATTTAATAGGCATTTCAGCAAAATTTATAAAAGATAGGGAAATGATTGAGTTACAATTTGAAAATGAAGAAATCGCAAGTGAATTCAAAAAATTAAATCAATCTCTAATTCTCTAATTACTATTTACCAAAAAGGAAACCCATGAAATCTGATCTTGACACTTTGATGCAAGCTCGTAACTTAGAAGCGTTTGTAATTTTTGGAAATGCTGAACATAATCCACCCATGTATTACATGACGGGTGGGGGGCACGTCAGCCATGCGACCATTATCAAGAAACGTGGTGAAGATGCTGTTTATTTTTATAACGACATGGAACGTGATGAAGCTGCTAAGAGCGGATTGAAATTAATCCCATACAGCAAATATGATTACAACTCAATTCTCAAACAAGCAAATGGAAATCTTTTATTAGCCAGTGCTATGCGCTACAAATTGATGTTTGAAGAAGTGGGTGTGACAAAAGGAAATGTCGGTGTGTATGGCACGTATGACGTCAGCACTGTGTTTGGGGTGTTGACTCATTTGAAGGAACAAGCACCAAGCCTAAACTTCGTCGGTGAGGCGCGAGATGATTCACTTTTTCTCAGAGCCATGGAAACAAAAGATGAATCTGAAGTAGAACGAATCCGCAAGATGGGAAAAATCACAACCACTGTTGTTGATAAAGTTCGAGAATATTTAACATCATGTGATGTGAATCAAGATGAAGTTTTGTTGAAAGAAGATGGCTCATTATTAACGGTGGGTGATGTTCATGCAAAAATCCGTTTATGGGTTTCGGAGCAAGGTGCTGAATTGCCGTCTGGATTTATTTTTGCAATCGGACGTGATGCAGGTGTGCCACATTCGGCTGGCAACCCAAGTGACTTGATGAAGTTGGGTCAAACGATTGTGTTTGATATTTATCCTGCCGAAGCGGGTGGCGGATATTATTACGATTTCACGCGCACATGGAGTTTGGGATACACCACGCCCGAAGCGCAAGAATTATTTGATCAAGTAAAAGAAATTTACGACACCTTGAATGAAAATTTTGATTTGAATGTGGCTTTCAAAGATTACAACAAAATGACTTGTGATTTTTTTGACTCAAAGGGTCATCAAACGCCATTGAACACCAAAGCACCGATTGAAGGATATGTACATTCGTTGGGTCATGGTGTGGGACTTAACATCCACGAACGACCATTTAGTTCACCAACCTCCAGCGATGACCAACGCCTCGCGCCGGGTGTAATTATTACTTCCGAACCAGGTTTGTACTACCCTGAAAAAGGGATGGGCTTCCGCATTGAAGATACGCTTTGGGTTCGCCCTGATGGAGTGATGGAAAAGTTAGTAGATTATCCGTATGATTTTGTTTTGCCGATGAAGAAGTGGAAGAAGTAATAAGTGATGTTATAAAAAGATATATCAATACTAAAAACTAGTTACTGCCTCATCAACTAAAGAGTAGGTTTTCACAAACTGTGTTACGCCCACATTTTCCAGTACTTCTTTCACTGTGGTATTTAATGAAGCCAACTTCACCCCGCCGCCTGATTTTTGTGTGCTTTGCAACACCTTCATAATCGCCCGCACTCCAGCCGAAGATAAATACTCTACACTTTTCATATCCAGAACAATTTTTTTATGTTCCTTCATCACTTTGGATAATTCAGATTCTAAAGTGACCGACGTTAGCGAATCCACCCTGCCAGAAATTGTCACCACTACCACATCCCCGCTTACTGCTTGGTTTACAGAAAAGTTATCCATGCTTTATCTCCTCTTTTTTTGGTTTATTAAGGATTATAGTCGCTAAAACAATAAACATTGTGTGCGTACTAGTCCTTTTAGGGGATAGAGTGCCTTGTACCAAATGATTGAATATCACACCAGAAACATATATAATTTTTCTATTGTTCCATACTTAATTAAGGAGAAAATATATGAATAAGGTAATTCGTTGGTTTTCAGTTTTTGTTATTTGTTTTGGAGTTTTATTTACCGTTCCTGTTAAACCTGTAAAAGCAAGTTCAAGTTTTTTCATTAACTCACAGCTTGACATAGTAGATGCTAACCCAGGCAATGGTGTCTGTGCCACATCAACCAATGTATGTACCTTAAGAGCCGCGATTATGGAAGCCAATGCTTTACCTGGTGCAGATACAATTATATTGTCACCAGTCAGATATACACTTTTACTAGATGGAAATCCGTCCGCAGATAATGATGATAACTCTGTCTCTGGTGATTTAGATGTAACTGATGAATTAACCATTCAAGTGGGTCCCACTTCAGGGAAAGCAACCATTCAGGGAAGAGGATGGACCGAAAGAATTATAGAAAACCTAACTAGCGAAGGAAGTGCTGGTTTAACATTAATAAATATTATTATTAAGACAGGAAATAGCACAGAACGTGGTGGTGGTTTATTGAATACGGGACCTGCCGAACTTATTAATGTGACTATTGAAAATAATGTTAGTGCATCCAATGGTGGTGGAATTTCTAGTACAGGCGCACTTACAATTGTAAATAGCATTATTCGCAATAATACTTCAAATGACGGTACCAATGGTGGTGGCGGAATTCATTATGTTGGGCAAAATATCTTAACCATTACAAATACAACGATTAGTGGAAATACAGCGAAAAATGGTGGTGGCTTACTTGTTGAAAAAAATTTAGATGCGAGTGGTCCCTCTATTATTTATGGTAGTACTTTTAGTGGAAATATTGCCCTATCAAATGGTGGTGCAATTTTTGCTACAAAAAATGGTGGCGTAGAACTAGTCAATTCTACAATTAGTGGCAACAGTGCCAATAACGATGGTGGCGGACTTTACGGGCATATCAGCCATGAAACAAATATTCGATATAAACTAGCCAGCGTTACGATTACAAATAACACTGCCGATGCTGATTCAAATGGAGGCGGAAATGGTGGTGGAATTGCAACCAATAATCAGCCTGATTCGATTTTCATATCTAAAAACACAATTATTGCTGGTAACTTTGACTTAAGCACAGGTTCTAGCCCTGTACGCCCTGATTGCAGTCTAACATTAACTTCCGAAGGATATAACTTAATTCACCAAACAACAGGATGCACAATAGTTGGTGATACAACAGGAAATATTCTTGGCGCATTTGATGGTCTTAGTCCATTACAGAATTGGGGTGGCTTAACATCTACCCATATACCATCCTACGGTATAGGTTTAGATGCAGGTAATCCAAACGGCTGTACTGATTTTCAAGGAAATCTATTAAGTGACGACCAGATTGGTGAACCACGCCATCAGGGCCATGCAGGGATAATTGGTGTATGTGATATTGGCTCTGTGGAACTAGAGCAACCCGTATAATAAATAACGCAAATCAAAAATGCTTTCATAAAATGTGAAAGCATTTTTTTAATTAACATACTGGCTTCATGTAAAATAGAACAAAAACTTAGGAGACTTCATGCGTTCGTTTATTGTTTTTTGTATCTTAATATTGATGACCACACTTGCCTGTGTAGGAGGAAATGTCAGTACCCCAGCAGAATCAAACTCCCCGACGGAAGAGGCGGTGACACAAATCGCTTCAGAGCCTACGGGGGAGCCTGTCATACCAACTTCAACATCTTCTCCCGCCAATGTCATCTATGTGGATACGCTTGAACAAGAAGTGTATCCGTTTGTGCAAAATGGAAAATGTTCTTTTGCTGAAGCGATTATGGTGGCAAATACGGGCAAGCCATTTGATTCGTGTAATATAGGTGAGTTGGGACAAAGTGTGATTGAGTTGATGCCCGGCGAATATGTTTTCACGCAAGTAGATGAATCGCCACCGATTTATGAATGGTTAATCAGCGTCACAGATGTTGGCACAGCCTTGCCACCGATTGTTTACCCAATGACGATTCATGGCAATGGTGCAGTTTTGACTCGTGACGAAAACGCCGAGCCATTTCGCTTTTTTGAATTAATGGTCAATTCAACTTTGACGATGAATAACATTACGATACAAAATGGTGATGTAGCGGATGATTGGGGCGGTGCAATTTATTCAATGAATGCTTCCATTACTTTAGATAACACGCATTTCATCAACAATCATTCTGATAATGGTGGCGCAATTTATTTCACGCTCGGCAGAATTGATATCACCAACAGTAAATTTATCAATAACACAAGCACAGGCAACGGTGGCGCATTGTTTATTGATTCGTCTCGTTCTTTGATTCAATCTTCTTATTTTGAAGGCAATCAATCAGATGGCAATGGTGGCGGGTTATATGCTTACTTTGCAACGCTAGTAATTAGAGACGGATTCTTTATCAAGAACCGTGTTACAGGAAATGGCAATGGCAATTGGGGTGGTGGAATGCATACCAATCATGTCAACCTTACAATTACTGAAAGTCAGTTTTATCAAAATGAAGCACCGCATAATGGAGGAGCAGTGGGAGTCATCAACCCCATTCTTGCCGGCATAGACCCTGAAGAAGACCCCTTGCTTCAACAAATTGATGAGGTACCCATTGTTTCAGATATGTTAACCAGTATTCCAGGTTTCCAGTCAACACTTGAAGCGCACCCTAGTGGTATTTATGTTGAATTCAACGAAGATATACAAATTCATAATAATTGTTTTGCGAACAACGCCACCCACGACCCTCTAGACCCCAATTGGACGAGTGGTATCCACGCTAGTGCGGCAATGGCAGATAATAATTATTGGGGGCATCCCAGCGGACCTTCCGGTAGAGGTCCTGGCATAGGCGATAGCGTTGGAAAAAATAAAGTTACTTTTGTGCCGTTCCTAACAGAAGCACCAAGTTTTTGTGACGCTGAACTTACGGAAATAAAATAAATTTGATTTCCATTTTAATCATCTGATTTTTTTCTATGAAACTCGTTACAGTTCCTCAAATGATTGCCCTTGAAAAGCAAGCCGATGCCAGCGGATTGTCTTATGTTCAGATGATGCAAAATGCAGGCATTGGACTTGCTAAGATTGTGCATGAAATTGGTGTGCAACATCATTGGAAAAAAGTTGTTGGGCTTGTCGGTTCTGGAAATAATGGTGGAGACACACTGGTTGCATTAACTTGGCTTGCGCAAAATGGATGGGATGCGAGTGCATATTTGGTCAAAACGCGAGATGATGACTTAACAATAAATTTCTTAACCGTTGGCGGGAAAATAATTAAGCAGGATGAATCATTCTTTCATCTTTCCTCTTCCATCACAGAATCTGATGTCACGTTAGATGGTGTTTTAGGAACAGGAATCAAGTTGCCCCTTAAGAAAGAGGCGAGTGAAGTGCTTAATTTTGTAAAATACCTCAAACCTAAATTTGTCGTCGCGGTGGATTGCCCATCAGGTGTTGATTGTGATTCGGGTGAATGTGCTGATGAAACCATTCCTGCAAATCTCACGGTCACAATGGCGGCTGTCAAAGGTGGTTTATTGAAATTGCCTGCATTTGAAAAAGTTGGAAAAATTAAATTAGTTGAAATTGGTTTGACTGATGAAATGCTAAGCGAAATAAAAATTGATGTTGCTGATGATGAAATGGTTTCCGCATTATTACCGAAACGAACATCCGCTTCACACAAAGGGACATTCGGTACGGCTTTCGTGATAGCAGGTTCGACGTCTTACACAGGCGCGGCATTATTGGCTGGGACTGCGGCATATCGCATCGGCACGGGTTTAGTGACGATGGCAGTGCCTGAAACTTTGCATTCAGCCTTAGCGGGTCATTTGCCCGAAGCGACTTGGGTTTTGCTTCCACACGAAAATGGATTTATTTCTGAATCTGCAAGTGATGTTGTCTTGAATAATTTGAATCGCGCAACTTCTATTTTGATAGGACCTGGTTTAGGAAATAAAGAAACGACAAAAAAGTTTATCGAAAAACTTTTGCCTTCTATAAAAATCCCAATGCTGATAGATGCAGATGGATTAAGACATGTAAAAGATTCTTTGTCACTTTTACATAATGCAGTTCTCACTCCCCATGTTGGCGAAATGTCTGCACTCACAGGTTTATCAAAAGAAGAAATTCAAAACAACCGCGAAGAAGTTGCGAAAAAATATGCCAAGCAGTGGAATTGTATTGTGGTGTTGAAAGGTGCATTTACAATCATTGCTTCCCCTGACGAAAGAATGACAATTATTCCAGTTGCCACACCTGCATTAGCCAAAGCAGGCACTGGTGACGTGCTTGCTAGTTTAATCACAGGCTTGCTTGCTCAAGGACTTAATCCGTACGATGCGGCTGTTGCTGGAGCATATATTCACGGAAAAGCAGGTTTGCGTTCAGCAGAAAAATTAGGTACAACTGCTTCTGTATTAGCAAGTGATGTTGTTGATTCAGTTCCAGAAATTATTAGCAAAATAGAGTTTAAAAGTTAAAAAGTTTGAAAGTTATA
>DQGV01000298.1:0-149 GCA_003524705.1 Anaerolineae bacterium
CTCTTCCGATCTATCGGGACCGTATTTCATCCCAAATATAAAAACAGATGTGTACGGCGTTTACACAAACAATATTCCCGGCGCGGCATTTCGCGGATTTGGTGCACCACAAGCCTTATTCATGGCTGAAATGCAAATGAATAAACTAG
>DQGV01000298.1:392-598 GCA_003524705.1 Anaerolineae bacterium
CTGAAATGCAAATGAATAAACTAGCTGAAAAACTTGGCATAGACCCAGTTGAATTTCGTTTGAAAAATGCTTTAAGAGATGGCGACGCAATGGGCGTTGGTACACCTGCTCCGGGACCTGTAACAATTGTCCAATGTATTGAAGCGGCGAGAGACCGTTTCTCATGGAAAAAGAAGACGAAGAAAAAAGAAGAAAGAGGAAAGAAG
>DQGV01000298.1:776-3827 GCA_003524705.1 Anaerolineae bacterium
AAAAAAGAAGAAAGAGGAAAGAAGAAAGAAGCGATTGTTCGCGGTCAAGGATTTGCGGCTGGATTTAAGAATGTCGGTTTTTCGTTTGGGTATCAAGAAAATTGTTGGGCAAAAGTTGAAATTTATGGCAATGGAAAAATTGAAAAAGTGATTTTGCATCACGCCGGCGCGGAAGTTGGGCAAGGCACACATACAGTTATGGTGCAAATGGCGGCGCAAGCCTTAAATGTATCAACAGAAATTATTGACTTAAGAGTTTCAGATTCTGCTACACAAGAGAATCCCGGCTCTGCTTCGGCATCGAGATTAACGTTTATGGCTGGTAACTCCATTAAAGGTGCGGCGGAGTTGGCTTTACAAAAATGGAATAATGAAGAACGCCCTGCGGTTGCTGAGTTTAAGTATCTTGCTCCACGCACTACACCAATGGACAAAGAAACTGGTTTTTCGACACCAAACTTTCAATACGCATGGGTAGCTCAGGCTTGTGAAGTGGAAGTAGATACAGAAACCGGTCACGTAAAAGTGACGCGCATTTTGTCGGCTGATGATGTCGGTAAAGCCATCAACCCTGATTTAATCGTCGGGCAAATTGAAGGTGCGATCGTGCAAGCACATGGCTATGCTGTATTAGAAGATTTCAAAACCAAAGATGGCAAAGTTTTGACTGACCAATTCAGTAATTATTTATTACCCACCATTTTGGATATCCCTGAAAAAGTAGAATCAGTTTTAGTAGAGATTCCAGACCCGAATGGTCCATGGGGTGCGCGTGGTGTTGGTGAGTTACCTTATCTGCCAGTTGCGCCTGTCATTGCCGCGGCAATCCATGATGCGACAGGGGTCTGGATTGATGAATTTCCATTTACGCCGGAGAGAGTGTTACGGGCGTTGGGGAAGATAAAGTAATTGGAGGGTATCAATTTGAAAGAAAAAAATTCGGATTATTACAACTTACAGACAGAATTATATCGAATGTACAATCGCAAGAGAAATATCAAGTTATTTCTCTTGTTTAGTTTTTGTTGTGGGGTTTTATCGGCTATTTATGGAATTTATATTGAACTATTAATTTTAAATGTATTTATCATTTCATTATTTATAACTTTTATTGTGTTTTTTATAATCACCTTGTTAAGCCTTATTTGGGTAAACATAAACCAATCTGATTATGAGGAAAAAATGGTAAAAAGAGGGATTGGCTATTTATCTAAAAAACGATTCTCACAAAAAAGAATAGGAATTATTGGAAATCGTGCTGAAATTGGTAGTAATGCCTTATCAAGTAGGACGATACTCCCAATATCGGTAATCCCCTTGTTGATCACTTATTTCTCAGGAAAAGTATCTTTTGAGGCTCAGCTTTTTATAGCTATAGTGATTATGTTTATTAGTTTTTCTTTTGTCCTTGAATTAGACAGAGCAAATATGGATATTATTATCCGCCAGATTTGTGTATCATATGTTCCACCACAGGGAGAAACTCAAAAAAAGAAAATAACCAAAAAGAAAAAGTAAGTAAAACAACTTAATTTAGATATTGAATTCTTATTTTCAAAAACTAGAAATTTTATGCCCTTCCCCTATTTTGACGAAACCAAAGCATTAAACGAATCCACTCGCAAAGAAGCGGATGGCTTGTTTATTCAATTATCGGATGGGATTACACACTATCAATTAGGCGGAGATGAAAACGGTGATGTGGTCGTTTTGGTACATGGATTTTCAGTCCCATCTTTTATTTATGACCCAACCTTTCAATTTTTATCACAGCAAGGTTTTCATGTATTAAGATACGATTTATTCGGGCGTGGATTTTCAGATAGACCGAATCTCAAATATGATATTCATCTCTTTGTAAAACAACTCAAAGAATTATTAGATGGACTAAATTTCAAAAAAATACATTTAGTGGGTTTGTCTATGGGTGGACCTATCACTGCAAAATTTATTGCTGAGTATCCACAGTATGTATCCAAACATATTTTGATTGACCCTGCTGGTGCAAAGCCGATTGAGTTTTCGAGTCTGTTGAAGGTAGTAAAAATTCCGATGGTTGGCGAACTGTTACTAGGTATGTTTGGAAGCGGAAGTATGGTTAAGTCTATTGCCAGCGATTTATTTACTCCAGAACTCGTCGAGCAATTTCAATCAAAGTATGCAATCCAAATGCAATATCACGGCTTCAAACGCGCCATTTTATCCACCATGCGAAACAATATGTTGGATTCTTTTTTAGAAGTTTATGAGCAAATTGGAAAATTACACAAACCGACATTATTATTTTGGGGCAAACAAGATGCCACTGCGCCATTTGAAGATAGTGAATTAATTTTGAAAGCCATTCCTCACACTGAATTTCATGTAATTGAAAATTGTGGGCACATTCCGCATTATGAGAAACCGCACGAGGTCAACCCAATTCTGTTAGAATTTTTGAAATCTTAGCCACAGAGAACACTGAAAAAGATGAGATTCTTAATTGTTTTCTCAAAAACTCTGTGACCTCTGTGGCTATAATTTTTTGTAGCAAAAGAGATGACATGAACAAACAAGATATTCAGCTATTATTCAAATATAACCAATGGGCAAATCATAAGATTTTTAGTGCCGCTTCAAACCTGACGGACGAGCAGTTTGTTGCACCTGCATCTTTTCCTCATGGAGGCATTCGCAGTACATTGACGCACGCCTTATTCGCCGAGTGGATTTGGCGCAAACGTTGGGAAGGCGAATCTCCAACTACAAGATTCAAGCCAGAAGATTTCCCAACTTTTGATTCGTTACAAACGCGTTGGTTAGAAGAAGAAAAAGAATTAATGAAATTTGTAGAAAATGTTTCGGAAGAACAATTAAATTCACCATTTCACTACACATCAACTGAAGGTGTGAAGTATGAAAATATTTTATGGGAATCAATGTCGCACGTTGTGAATCACGGCACACAACATCGTACCGAAGCCGCCGCCATGTTGACTGATTTTGGTCACTCGCCAGGGGATATTGATATGATTCTCTTTTTGAGGAAAAAGATTTAACTCAATCATTATG
>DQGV01000387.1 GCA_003524705.1 Anaerolineae bacterium
GGCAGGCACAAGACCTGCCCCTACATTTTGTAAATGGAGATAATCATGTCCGAAACAACTGAACTTGCTGAAAAACTAAAATCCGAAGGCGAAAAGATGTTTGCATTTTTTTCTGGATTAGCAGAAGAACAATGGACATCCGAAGTCTATACCGAAGGCGAAACATGGACGTTACGCAATGTGCTTTCACATTTTGTGACGTCTGAAAAAGGTTTGGTTAAATTATTTGAACGCATCCGCACAACTGGTGAAGGTGCATCCGAAGATTTTTCAATTGACAGATACAACGCCACGCAACAACAAAAGATGAAAGACTACACTCCTGCTGAATTATTGGAGCAATATAAAGAAGTGCGAGCGAATTCAATTGCTTGGGTTTCAGGCTTGAAAGAAGAAGAACTCGATATTAAAGGTAGACATCCATTTTTAGGTGAGACCATGATTCGTGACATGATTAAAATGTTGTACATTCATCACATGAATCATTATCGTGATGTTAAAAGGGCAATGAAATAAATTAGCCACAGAGTTCGCAGAGATTTCTGAGAAAAGCAAAAAAGAATCTCTGTGCCTCTCAGTGACCTCTGTGGCAAAAGGTTTTTATTATGCAACTTTCTGATTTCAAACTCGAACGCTATTTCGCAAAATACGAATTCAATACAGAATTTACTTTGTGTTCTTCTGACTGTGAAGCCATGCCAATTTCGGAATTGCTTGCATTTGAAGAAGATGCAAAAGAAAAATTTCAAAATGTCTGGCTTGGATATACTGAATCATTAGGTAGCCCATTACTGCGGAATGAGATTGCAAAAATTTACAGCAAAATAAATGCTGACGATGTGCTGACCTTTGCAGGCGCGGAAGAAGCGATTTATCTGTTCATGCACGCGGCTTTGAAAAAGAATGATCACGTCATCGTGCATACGCCGCATTATCAATCGTTGAGTGAAGTTGCAAAATCCATTGGCTGTGAAATTTGCAATTGGCAGGCGCGTGAAGAAAACGGCTGGCGTTTGGATTTGGACGAATTGAAAAGCCAGATTCAACTCAACACCAAAGCCATCATTATCAACACGCCACATAACCCGACTGGATATTTAATGTCGCAGGCGGATTTTGAAGCATTAAATCAAATTGCTCAAGAAAAAAATATTTTGTTGTTTAGCGATGAAGTCTATCGTGAATCAGAATATGACCCGACTCAACTTCTGCCCGCCGCATGTGACGTGAACGAAAATGCGGTTTCATTAGGCGTGACATCAAAAACGTATGGCTTGGCAGGTTTGCGAATCGGTTGGGTTGCGACCAAGAATAAAAAAATCTATGATGACATGGCAAGTTTGAAAGATTACACAACGATATGTAATTCTGCTCCTAGTGAATTTCTGGCAGAAGTTGCACTTCGTCACCGTCATAAGTTAATTGCCAGAAATGTTGGGATTATCAAAAATAATTTGGAAATCATTGATGAATTATTCACGCGTCATTCTTCACTTTTCACATGGACTCGTCCGCAAGCAGGCTCGATGGGATTTCCAAAATTGCTCAAAGGAAACGTTGACGAATTTTGTGATGACTTGGTCAAGAAGGCTGGTGTTTTGCTTTTACCTGCTTCTATGTATGGCGAAGAGAGCAATCATTTTCGTTTAGGTCTTGGAAGAAAGAATCTCCCACAAGCTGTGGAGAGGTTGGAAGAATATATAAATTCGATTTCTTGGCTTTAACTATGACTATAGATAATCCTGTTGAAATTTGTGATATTTGCGGTTGTATGTACGTACCTTCAGAACTTGGGGACAAAGAGTTTCATACTAAGATACATGATGATGTTGTAAACGGTATTCGTATCAATATAACTGTAAAAGACCAAATCATAATTAAAGAACAGGACACTTGCCTGTTACTTATTGATTCAAAATCTACTAATTCACAAGTAGATCGTTTACAAAAACTTTCTCGATATGTCAGCTTATCAGTTTCTCGTGATGCTTTATTTTCGTACCACTTTAATCCTTCTTACCCTTTAGATTCCAAATACAAGTTTTTTCTTCTTTGTTTTAAGAATAGAGCTATTGGTTATTTAGATATACAATACGTTTCCAAGGGATTGAATGAACCAATTTGGTTAATAAAAATGATTTGGTTAGCTGTTTCTCATCGTAGGAAGAAACTTGCTAAATTTATGATTGAAAGCTCATTGAATCATCTCGGTGAGAGCCTATCTTCTGTTGGGTGGGAAGCTCCTTTTTCTGAGATGGGATTAAAGTTTGTTAAGTCTCTTTGTCCTAATGGATATAGAGTTTTTCAAACTAGATATGGATAAAATCTTAAGAATTAATGAACTATGATTAACCTTTTAATTAATTTATGCTAAAACTTTCTAAACCCCTTACTCTCCTCCTCGCCTCCTTGACCTATCTCCTCGGTGCAAGTATCCCTGCCTATCTTGGTGAACCATTTCAAGCTACACCGTTTATTTTGGGATTCATCATCATTCTGTTTGCACAACTGAGCATGAACTTTTTCTCTGAAACATTTCGTCCGCATAACGAGCCGTTGATAGAAAATGAATCACCAGCCAAAATAGAAACGCTTCGCAATAACTTGCTTTACATTTCAATTGGTTTAATTTCAGCATCTATCACGCTCACATATTTGCTGTTTACCAATTATCAAATTACTCTTTTTCCGTTTTTCTTTTTGCTGATTGCTATCATCATATATTCCATTCCACCGATTCGCTTAATCAATCGTGGCTTTGGAGAATTAACTCTGGCTGTTCAAATTGCTTATATCATTCCATCTCTCGGTTTTGTGTTGCAAGCAAATGAAACGCATCGTTTGTTAACTATCTTAATTATTCCACTCACTGCTTTGGCATTGGCTTATTTTCTAATTCTTAACTTCCCAACGTTTGCAGATGATGAAAAATATCAACGTGGCACCATGCTTCGTTTGTTTACATGGCAACGCGCTGTCCCAATTCATCATAGCCTCATCATTTTTGCTTATGCCGTTTTTGCCATCGCTCCATTCTTTGGTTTTTCATTCAACTTAATCTGGCCCGCATTTCTCACACTTCCATTCGCGATTTTTCAAATCATCCAAGTCCGCGCCATTGCAAATGGCAACCCACCGAATTGGAAATTATTAACCTCAACATCTTTAATAGTGTTTGGATTAACTACATATTTCTTGACATTAACTTTTTGGTTAAGATGACATGCCAGAGTTTTTGACTCTCCTCCCGCCAGATGAAGCGCGTGAAAAATTATTATCGCATCTTCATTTCGATGAACTCAACGCATCGTCTTCGGGGATAATTGATTCTGAATCTGTAGCAGTAGATTTATCTTTAGGCAGGGTTACAGCCGAAGATATTTTTTCTCCCCATCCACTCCCTGAATTTACAAGAAGCACAGTAGATGGCTATGCTGTCAAATCAAAAGATACATTCGGCTCGACTGATTCATTACCCACATACTTAAACTTAATCGGCGAAGTGCCGATGGGGGAAGAACCTTCGTTTGAAATTGAATCCGGTCAATGTGCTTTGATTCATACCGGCGGTATGTTGCCTAAAAATGCCGATGCGGTTGTTATGTTGGAATACACTCAGAGCATTCACCACGGAGACCACAAAGAACACAGAGAAAACCCTCAAAAAATCTCAGTGGACTCTGTGTCCTCTGTGGCTAAATCTTTTGAAATTGAAATATTCAAATCCGTTGCGGATGGGGAAAATGTTATAAGAATCGGCGAAGATGTTGCACAGAATCAATTGGTGATTCCAAAAGGTACATTAATTCGTCCTGCTGAAATTGGTGGCTTGATGGCTTTGGGGATTACGTCTCTGCGTGTAGCCAATTTAGTGAAAGTGGGGATTATTTCAACAGGTGATGAAGTCATTGAACCAAGTCAACAACCAAAGATGGGGCAAGTCAGAGACATCAATTCATATACACTGTCTGCATTGATTCACAAAAGTGGAGGCGAAGCAAAAAAATATGGGATTATCAGCGACCAATTTGAAACCTTGAAAGAAGCGGCGCTGAAAGCGCTATCTGAATGTGACGTGGTGATTATCACAGCCGGTTCATCTGCATCCACAAGAGATATGACCGCCGAAGTGATAAGCCAATTAGGTGAGCCCGGAGTTTTGGTGCATGGCATCAACACGCGACCCGGCAAGCCAACAATTTTGGGCGTATGTAACGGCAAAGCAGTGATTGGATTACCCGGCAACCCTGTCAGTGCGTTGGTGAATGGATATTTATTTGTAGTGCCAGTGATTGAAAAATTATTAGGCGTGACCCCAAAACCAAGAGCAAGTGTGCAAGCAAATATCCAGCGGCTGAAGCGAGGATAACATAATCTCCGC
>DQGV01000021.1 GCA_003524705.1 Anaerolineae bacterium
GGTGCAATGGGCATATCAAATTGGTGTAAGTGGCGTACCAACTTATGTAATTAATGATAGATATGCCATTGTCGGTGCCCAGCCGTATGAAGTTTTCAAAAACGCGCTTTTGCAAATATTGAACGAAAAAAAATAAAAGAGCAGAATTTCTGCTCTTTTATTTTTCTACCTCAACCTCTACATTCAAAATTCTATCTAAGCGAAATGTCCGTTCTGCTTCACGGCTGTGACAGTATGCCTGTAAATAAATATAATCTGCCAAGCCAATCACATCTTTCGGGGTAATCCAGCGTTCAGAAGTTTCGCCATCTTTATCCGCATATTTGATAAATAGTTTTTTGCCGCTGTTAATGGCTTCGCTTAATTCAGTCGGCAAATAAATCCCTTCTTGGGGCCAAGCAGGTGAGTTGTAGATTCCAATAAAATCATCTAATGATTTGTTGATTGTTTTCAACGAATCCATCATAGCAAAGAAAAGATTTTTTAATGTAATCGCATCTGCTAGAGCATGTGAGCCTTGCAGATTTGTAGAAATATTAAATTCTTTGGCGAGTTGATTCAAACTGTACGATGGCAATTGATAAAAATCGCGTGCGATTAATAAAGTATCAATTAAGTTGGGGATTTCGATATGCCGATTTAATTTTCGATATTCATTATCTAAAAATTGAATGTCAAATTTTGCGTTATGGCAAACCACAACGGTATCTCTTAAAGCATTTTCTATTTCATTAGAAACCAACACAAAGCGTGGGGCTTCCTTTAATTTATCTTCATCGAGTCCATTAACATGAACTGCCGCAGGCGAAAGCTCACGCTCAGGGTTAATCAACAGGTCGAACGTCTGTTTGATGCGTTTGCCTTCGGTTAAAACAATTGCAACTTGGCAAATCCTATCTCCAAACCACGGAGAAAGTCCAGTAGTTTCAATATCTAAAAAGGCGAATGGGGCGTTAGAAATATCAAACATATTTTCTATCTTACTGGTATTTATAGATTTCTGCAAACTGAGAAGATGATTAATAGATTGATAGGTAGTTGTTAGGTCTATTTTTTAACGGTCTATTTTCATCAAGAAATTAATTTGTTTGGTCAATTTTTTATTTGATTCCTTACTAATTTGCAAACTTTACAGAAATAAAGAGATAGGCAGTACTTTGGTAATGGGTTGGAGATGTCCTTATAGGGTGTTGAGATGTTATTCTGCAGGCTGGAAAATAAAAAATCATTGATATGGAGGCTTTCGCTTTTTAGAAGGAGTTAGTTATGAATCAAATGAAATATAAACTTACCAGTATCATTGTTGCTTTTGCGCTTACATTTGGGTTGATTCCTCATGTAGGTGCTTCATCTGATTATGCTCCTCATTCCGCAGGAAATTCATATTATGTTGCTGTAAATGGCAGTGACTTAAACACATGTACACAAAGTGCGCCATGTAAAAGTTTTAATAAGGCAATGAGTTTGGCGCAGTCTGGCGATACGGTTTATGTAACCGCTGGGACATATAATCAAGAATTAATTATTACAAAAAGCGGGCTGACCGTAATTGGGCAAAATGCAGTTATTGATACAACTGCTCATACTGCTATTCATGTTAAGTCTACTGCGCAGAATATTGTGGTACGAGGCTTTACTGTAACAAGAACAAGGTCGCATGCCGTTTGGATAGAAGGGAAGTTTGTAACTATTGAAGGAAATACGGTGTACCACTCTGTTCTTGAAAATGGAAGCATATCAAATGGAGTTATTACCTGTGGTAATGGGCAAAGAGGCTCAGCTATTAAAGTAAATAGCCCTGGTTCAGATGTTGTGATTCGTGGCAATACAGTCTATGAAAACTGTGGTGAAGGAATAGCGGCTACCATTGCTAAGAATGTTGTCATTGAAAATAATAACGTCAGAGATAATAAAGGCGTAAATATTTACATAGACAACTCTTCTTTCATCCAAGTGCGTAATAACAATTCGTATTGTACGAAAACAAGTGACAAACCAATAGGGATTGGGTTGGGAGAAGAATCTTATTCTGGGTGGGGTGCACAATTACGAGATGTGACTGTTTCTGGGAACACTGTCACGAATTGTGATATTGGGATTATGGCGTTTCAGAGCGATGTGGGTGGTACGCTAACCAATATTACTTTTAGTAACAACTTTATCCCTTCTGCTATACGGGGTAGCATTGGGCTAGATACCAATAGCAACCAAAATGTTTTAATTTCCAATAATACATATTACACTTCTGCTTGGATCAAGAATCCAGCAGGGGTAACTTTGAAAGATAATGTAATTGGCACAAAAGTTACTGCTACTGCTACTTCTAATGGAAGTATTACACCTACTATTACATCTACTATTACATCTACTGTAATAAGCACAAATACCCCAACTGCAACTGTTGTTGCTTCACAAACTGCTACGTTAACAAAAATAGCACCTTCAGCAACAGTCACTCCTACAACATCCGGGAGTAATACAGCAACTGCAACACCTACATCAATAGGTGGGGTGATTACTCAAACGAGCACACCAACAATAACCCCGACAGTGACAGGTGGTTTAAACACGCCAACAAGTACACCAACTGTTAAAATGACACAAACTCAAACTGCAACATTTACTTCAACAGTTGCTCCTAGCCTTACCCCAATACCTGCAACTGCTACATCAACTAATTTACCTAACCCAACGCGAACACCAAAACCGACAAAGACACCAAAACCAACCCAAATACCTCCACAAAACCCGAGTGGAACTTTCTTTGATGACCTTGACCCAGCTTTTGTGTATTCTGGTAGTTGGGATAATGAAGTCAATAAACGAAAAGCATATGGTGGCTCTTTTAAGATGACAAGTGAAAACGGCTCTTTCTTGACCTTTACCTTTACCGGGCAATCCTTTAGCATTCTCTACACCGGAGGACCTGCTTTTAGAGCAATGGATGTTTATGTAGATGATGTTTTGGTAGGGACGATTAACCAAAGAGCCGGCGCGCGTACCTTCCAACAACAATGGGATTACAGTGGTATTTTAACGCCAGGCGTTCATACACTGAAGTTAGTATATGTATCAGATAAACCTGATAAAAAAGGTTCAATTGACGCAGTGATTGTTCGATAAAAACAAAAAAGGGACATCCGCAAGGATGTCCTTTTTATTTCCAGATGATAAAATCAACCATCTGGAGAAAAACATGCCAAATCCTGAAATTAATGATGATGTAGAACTAACTACAAACTCTGACATTGATATGCCCAAAATTGAAGATGCAGTTCGTAGAATGCTGGTTGCATTTGGTGAAGACCCAAACCGCGAAGGTCTACTCAATACACCGAAGCGTGTCGCGCGCATGTATCCCGAATTATTAAGCGGATATAAAACTGATACAGAAAAACTTTTGAACAAAGCAATATTCAATGTCACTTATGATGACATGGTCATCGTGCGCGATATTGAATACTTTAGTATGTGTGAACATCACATGCTGCCATTTATGGGACGGGCTCACGTAGCATACATTCCAAATGGACAAGTGATTGGGCTTTCAAAAATACCGCGCATTGTAGATATGTTTGCTCGTAGATTACAAGTGCAAGAACAAATGACGCGTCAAATTGCAGATTTCATTATGGAATTACTTAAACCGCAAGGTGTAGCAGTCGTTGTAGAAGGTTTACATTTATGCGCTATGATGCGTGGCGTAAAAAAACATGATGCCCGCATGACGACATCAACCATGTTAGGAACATTTAGAACGCGCGTTGCTACAAGACAAGAATTTTTGAATCACTTAGACAGAGGTGCTGACCCACTTAGGATATAACCACATCATCCCGCTTCATAATCCAGACTTGATTTTGCTCTGCCACCTCAACCAGTGACTTGCCCTCAAGCGGATGCACAAAGTTTGGAATCAATTCAGCCAATGGAATAATTACAAAAGCATGATTCCATGTTTCAAGGTTGTGAGGCGTTTCATCAAATAAGACAATATCAATATCAATGGTGCGGGGGGCATATCTATTTTCATTTCGCACACGTCCTACTTGATTTTCCACTGGACGAAGAATTTGATTTTTTAATTCATCGGGTTGTAAATTAGTAAAAATCAAAACACACATATTCAAGAAATTTTCGCCATCATATCCCACCGATTTTGTCTCCCAAACGGACGAAACAGATTCTACTTTTGTAACTTCTTTCAATAATTCAATAGCACGTGGAATATTTTTTTCTGGTTCAATGTTTGAACCGAGGTTCAAATATACATAATGTAAGGGCGACCCGTCTGGATTCATCATGTCAATTTGCCTTCTATGAAAGGGTCGCCCCTACTATGAATCATCACGCTTTCTCTCAATTTCCACACCAACAGATTTTGCAAAACGGACTGCACCAGGTTTTTCCACTTTCACAATCACTTTTTTTACTAATTTATCTTGCAAACAAATTTCTGCCAAATCATTCGCTAATGCTTCTACTGTTAATCGTGCGGCGGTTTCAGCATGAGCTTGGAGTTTTTTTGATAACGCGCTGTAATCAACGCAATGATTAATATCATCTGTTTTTGCAGCTTGAGAAATATCTGTAAACACAGTTACGTTAATTAAAATATCTTGTGGTTTTTCGCGTTCCCAATCACGGATGCCGATAATACCGCGTACAAGTAAATCTTTGATAAAAACTTTATCCATATTACTCCTAAACCAAATGCCTGCCACCATCCAAATGAATGATTTCACCTGTGATGTATGTGGGACATGTCAATAAAAATATTAAAGCCTCTTCAACTTCTTTCGTTTCAGCCCAGCGTTGAGCTGGGACATTTTCTATAATTTTATTTTTGTCTGATGATGAATCTGCTGGCGGAAGAATTGCTCCCAATGCCAAACCATTGACAATAATATTTGGAGCTAAAGCCATTGCTAAAGATTTTGTCATGGATGCAAGTGCGGATTTTGTAATTGTGTAAGGAAAATGGTCTGTGCCCGGGCGTAAAGCTCGCCAATCTAAAATATTGATAATCCGTCCGTGTTGAGTTTGTTTTGCAAATGCTTGGCTTAATAAAAATGGTGCAGTTAAATTAATTGCAAAATGTTCATTCCAATTTTCTAAAGTTGTATCTTGAAAAGATAAATTTTCAAAAATTGAAGCGCTATTCACTAACGCATAAAGCGGACTAATTTCATTCGCTTGTGTTATGAGTTGAGAAACAGCATCGGGTTGAGAGAGGTCACAGGTCAGCACCCAAGCAGAACGTCCGAAAGAGGCGATTTCATCTCGAAGAGATTCGGCTTCATCAGGAGAATGTCCGTGATGAATTATCACATTTGCTCCAGCCTTTGCGCAAGCAAGTGCGAAAATTTTCCCTACACGTCTTGCCGCGCCAGTGATGAGAATCGTTTTGCCTTGCAAATTATTCATTTCATCATTGTATCTCATGTTTTTCTTGACTTGTTTTTTTGTGGGTGATATTATGGTTTTATCATCATTTGAAAGGAGAAAAATGATTAATAACAAACCCTCGTACACTGGCGATATTGCCGCGCAAGAAATTGACCCAACCAAAGAGTATTCGGCTGAAAATCAAGAACTTGTTTTTTCGGAGGGACAAAATTCAATTTGGGCAGATTTGTTTGCAGGTGTTCACCAACCATATTTGCTGGAACATATTTGCAAAGAATGGAAAACAGGGATGGATTTGTTGCAACTGAATCCAAAATACATTCCCACTGTGGCGCATTTGAATAACAATATTACAACTCGCACAGGTTGGAAAATTGAAAGAACCGTAGTACGTTACACGTTGGCAGATGATTGGTATAAAAAATTTGCGCAACGTGTTTTTTTAATCACTGATTATTTACGCACGCGCGACCAAATGGAATTTACGCCAGAGCCAGATATGTTCCATGATATTTTTGGTCACTTGCCATTTCTCACGCAAGAATTTTATGCGCGCATTGAAGATAAATTTGCGCCTGCTTATATGAAAGCCACACAAGACGAACGCGAAGTGATTAAACGTTTGGCTTGGTATAGCACGGAATTTGGTTTGTTCGTACAAGATAATCGCTTTGTTGTATTTGGCGCGGGCATTATTTCAGGACGCAAAGAATTAACTCGCACGATTATGGAATTTTATCGCCTCGGTTGTGACAATGTAATTGATTACACACGTCCGATTTTTGCTCAACTGTATGAACAGTTCCTCAAAAATAAAAATGATTTGCATCGCATCATTGATGGCGTGAATGAATTGCATCAAGGCGGTCAAATGTCTTCGGCTGATGAAGGCTGGAATGTGGTGCTTTCATTGTATAAAAAGTTAAACATCAAACAAGAAGGCATGTTTGGTGGTGATGTCATCATCGCGCCGTTTGATGTCGAGACGATTGCACGCATCCCAAAAACTGTTTATGCGTTCAATCCGATGTTATTTGTATGTGAGTCATTAGAAAAGATGGATGAACTTTTAGACTCATATCTCAAACCCATCGCGCTTCGTGCTTGACCTGAATCTGGTTGCTGAATCTCAACTGAATCAAACTCCCGAAACTGTTTTCGGGAGTTTTTATCATCCTTGTTATAATTTCAATGTATAAATCAATGAGTAAAATTTCTATCTTAATCCCTGATGGAGAAAGTCCATTTGCATTTCATGTCTTGAATTGTTTATCAAAGATAAAAAATATAGAAGTACATTTTCTTTCAAGAGAAAAAGTAACTCTAACAAAATATTCAAAAAAAACTGCTTCATTTCATTTTTTACCAAGCCACCAAACTTTGTTACAAGGGGTAAAACAGGTTTGCGAAAAAAGAAAAATAGATTTATGTTTGCCTGTGGATACAGAAGGAATCTATTATTTTTCAAAATACCAAGAGCAAGTGAATGAATTTACGAAATTACTCTTAATACAACCCGCAAAAGAATTAATGAGAGTATCGGATAAAAAACAATTCTCAGATTATTTGCAAGAAAAACAACTTTCACACCCACCAACAATCACAACCCCAATGCAATTTGAGAAAGAAATTCAAAACTTTTCATTTCCTGTTTTGGTTAAACCGCGTTTGGCAGGGAATGGTGAAGGGATTATCAAATTGCTTGATATTGAAGAGTTGGCGACTTATATGAAACAAAACACCAACTTTTTTGAGGAGTTTCTTATTCAAGAATATATAGAAGGGGAAGATATAGATTGTAGTGTGTTATGTAAAGACGGCAAGATTTTAGCCAACACTATTCAAAAGGGATTATCTAGAAACGCTAAAGCATACAAACCTGCTGAAATAATAGAATTTGTACATCACTCTGAAGTATTTGAAACTGCCACAAAATTAATGTCATCACTACAGTGGAATGGTATAGCCCATATTGATATGAGGATTCGTAAATTTGATGGGGCTGTACAAATTATTGAAATGAATCCCCGCTTTTGGGGGAGCATTGAAGGCTCGTTGTATGTTGGCGTTAATTTTCCATATCTAACTTGCTTGGCAAGTTTAGGAGAAGAATTTTCCAAGCCAGAATTTCGAGAATCAAAATATATGAGCGCTTTAGCGGCGATAAAGGGAATATTAAGAGGGAAGCCTGCCGTGAATTTTTTTCAAGAGACAAATTGGCTTTCTTACCTGAAAGACCCTATGCCTGTATTAGTTAAAATGTTTCAACAAGATTAACCTTGCGCTTCGGGCTTGACCTCAAGTGAGATTCGGAGTCTTTTGATTTGGTTATAAGATAGTGCTGTCAATGGCAGTTGTTAGGTCCGTTTCGATACCCATATAAAAAGGAAAAGCCACGTTCAATTTCAACACCATGAACAGAATCATGTTCTTCTGGAATACCATCATTGTTTTGATCGACCCATGTGTGAAAAGGCTGGATGCGCGGATCGTCAATTTGCTCTGCGAAGTGTAGCATTATTAAAACATCATTCGAATCAAAGTAGCCGTGATAATTAACAGCATATGCAAATGCGGCACCTGAATAACAATCTGCACCTAATTCAATCTCTTTTGATAATGCAAAAGGGATTTGCTCTTGCACCACACCTAAGCTTAATTGTTTTTCTACAAGCGCATAATAAGTTCCACTTTGTTGTTGTATTTGATGCCCCCATTCGTGACCTAAAAGCCAGAATGGGAAAACTGGTCCATATTTATTATAAAGTGTTTGAACCCAAGTGTCATCCCAAACTATTTTTTTCATAATTCCACATGATGTTGCATTATTGCTCATGTATTCTTGCTGTTCCTTACATCCATATGGTGGAGTAGGGTCTCTATAAAATTCAGGACGGACATATATTGGCGAATTTTGAAACAATTGTGAATAAACTACTTCCCAAAACTCATGAATAATTTCCTCAATTTGACTAATATCACTTTCATATCTAAGTTGAGTATGATTCCAACTAGCCCCAATGACTGAATCAAAACCCGATTCTTTACCTGATATTTGTCCTGTAGCAATGATAGTATAAAATCCCGGTGTAAACCCTAATGATGTGTTGGCATTAAAAGTAATGGCTCCTACCCCGCCACGTGTCTGAATTTGTATATCGAACTCCATTAGGATTTCTCTTGATTCATTCATAAGAGGATTACTCTTAATAATTTTGACGTGAACCCACTCCTCATACGTGAACCCAGATAGGCACAATTTATATATAAAATTCAGTGGCCCGATTTCAGGAATTTGTGTGATCTCACCTGTTTGTGGACAGTTTCCAAAGTCTACAACTTCAATACCATTATAGATGTTTGTTTCTTCTTTCGAGGTGTTATCTGGTTCAACCTCGGAATTGGACGGATTCGATGGAATGAAAGGATTATTACTATCGTTAGAAGGTGCATTTGAATTAGGCACATCTTGTGTAGCATATATTACTTGTGGTTGAATTTGAAATGCGCCTCTTTGAAAGTAAATATACCCGGCATATAAAATTCCACTGAGGATTACTAGACCGACTAATGACTCTACAATATTTGCTAAGCAAGACCCGGCTGATCGGCTTTTTGCAGGCTGAGCAACCGTTTGAATAATCACAGGAGCAGGCGTAGGCGCGGTGTGAGGCGCAGACTTAGTTAATGATGAGCCACAGTTGCCGCAGAATTTTCCATCTGCCGGATTCGCTTGCCCACAATTTGAACAGTAAATAACTTTGTTTGCAGACATAAAATTTCTTATGGTCCAGGGTTTTCCCAACAATTCAAACCAAATGGAGCGTAATCATAAAAATGCCCATCAGAGCAACAGCCACCTGCCCATCCAGAACTAGGATTGGGGTCGTGATACGATTGACCAGCCGGGCATGAATCGCCACCACTACTCCCTCCACCGCCTCCACCTCCACCAGCAGGCACAATAACTGCATCTGAATATTGTGGGATTTGTGACCTTTGGTCAAAGAGTGGCTGGTTACACCCATTGATAAATAAATTTACGGATTGTAAAGAAAATTCATATTTAGCGTCTTTGGGAATGTTTACAGAGCAATACAGCCTTTCTTTAGCGTAACTTTCATTCTTGATAAATTTACAATCATCACTACTATAATCCCCAACACTGACATAATATTCCCAATCTCCGCTGTCGTTAGCGATATTTTTTTCTAAGCCTGGCACGCCACCCGGAATTTTGAAGTAAAACTCAAAGGGTTCGCCTGTTTTCCATTCGAGAGCATTGAATTCAATTTGATTTTCATTGAAGAGACTGCAACGGTCTTGTGAGCTATTTTGAGGTTCTTGAACAGTAGAAGAAATTTTCCAAGTTTTTTCTGTGGCAACTTGATTACATGCGTAATTATATATTTGCATAGTAATAGTCTCACCATCTTCTACAGATGGACCAACACAATATGCTGAATCTTCTTTATGATGACATGCCCACGTATGGTTTACCTCATCTGTTCTCAAGTTTCCGTCTTTATCTGAGATGCTATATTTTGCACGGACATCTTGTAAGTAGCCTAATTGAAAATCTTGGTTTGGAAACAAAATATAATAATACGTATCTTCTTGAGTAATCTGTTTACTTTCAGTAGTTATAACTATCTCTCCACATGCTTGCGATGAGTCAGCTATATCCTCTCCTAAATTTCCGGAAGCCAATGGCTCGGTACAAAGGTCTAATGGTTGTTGTAGTAATTTCCAATCATAAGGAGTCGTTAAGTGTGCCAAAGGCGGTAAACATCTAACTTCATCAGCCTGAGAATGATAACAATAGGTAAAATTTTCTTCGCCGCTTGTCGAATCGCTTCCCCAAAGTATATACTTCTCAGCAAAGCCTTCGCTAGGCGGAGTGGAACGAAAGACCATTTCTTTTGTATTTTCGGATAAGGATACAAATTCAAGGGTCGGACTATGACATGCCGCTTGGTTTGTAGCCGGATAGGGGTTTCCGGCTACAAAGGGATAAATCGCTACTGGATAATTACATTCGGGATTATCAGAATAAATAAACATTTCCGCCGCGGCGGATTCACGTATGTCTGGTCCATAGCACGAGATTTTATCTTCCCCAGAACTTGTACAAAAATATACGTTTGAATGTTTGACAACTTTTTTTTGTGAGTCTTCATACACAACCCATTTTGCATGGTAACCCCATTCGCCTTCTGCAAATTCGGTTGCTGCAAGTGACTCACCTGTGTTAATAAGGTCATATTCTAAAATGCCAACGCCAAAAAACTCAATGGCTTCTGGTGTAGTGTCATGCACTCTAACAGACTCTACTTCAAAGACAGCCTGTGGTCCGCAGTATTCTTTATTCAATAAAATCTGACCATCGCGATATTCAACAAGAGGTTTGTCTGGATTGGGCTCGACTGCATTGCGAGCGGCGAAATCCTGAATCCACTCTGGGTGTTCAATGTTATGTTGTCCAACAAATAACATGCGTTGAATATCAGCCACAGGTGAGTCATTGGTTGGTGGAGGAATCAAAATCAGTGTAGACCAGTACGAAAGTCCGCACATTAACACCATCAAAATTGCGCCCAATGGAAACCAGAGGAATAAATATCGCCTGCGGCGTGAGGAATCATTAACAGGTGGTTGTGTAACAACTTGAACCTGAATGGGTGGAAGTGGCGTTGAATTTGGCGATAATGTAATAGCACTGCCGCAGTTACTACAAAATTTTGACCCCACTGGATTTGGTGTACCACAGTTAGAACAATAAATTACCGTGCGAGGAGAAGAAGCCATAGAGCATCCTCCAAAACAAGAATTAGTGCAGAATATTGATGCTTATATACTAGCACTTTATTTAATATTTACAAGTGGTTTGTAGGCTTCTTAGAATTTTTGAAATCGAATACAATTAGATTAAGATACGCCTCGTTGATATCCCAAAGGAGCCAGCATGCCCGATACTTTTCACTTCCAATGGCAAAACCCGATTCTGCTAAAAGATATTTACCCAATGCGCTTGCAAAAACTGCGCGATTTTTTGATTTACTACAAAGAAGTTGACCTGTGGGCAGAGTACAAAAACAAAGACATTTCTACTCTCAAGAATGAAGTAACTGAATATGAAAAAGGTATGGACGATGCACGTGCTACAGAGTTCAAAGCCTATACTACTCTTAAGAAATATTTTCTCACCAAAGATGTGATGGGCTTCTTTGTCAAATACAAACCAATTGAAGAAGAAGCAATGGCACTCATCCAAAAGAATCATGATTTATTCGTCGCTTCTTGGCCCAAAGATATTCGCGGTGAACGTGCTTTCATACAATCTCGCATTGAATCATTTAAGACCAACTTAGGTTTCTTACGAGACCGAATCCGTTATTTACAACGCCAACTAGAAGGAATGTTGCCTGAACATCCAAGCCGTGCCAAAGTGGAAGCAGGATACAAACTCAAAAATGATTCTGCTTTGCCAATGGTATTGGAAGAAATGGAAAAATTGCGTCAGTTTGATGCGACCTATGACAAAGTAGAAGGTCCAAAACTGGAATGGTATAAACTCACAAAAGCAGACCCAAATTACAAGACCACCGAAGAAGAATTTCTTGTCAATTACGACCCGAAGACGCCTGTTAATGTCAAAGATATTGTGCGCTGGAAGGTAGAACAATATACAAAATCTCTTGAAAGCAAAAACCAATATCAATTATTAGCAGATATTCGTGCCCGCTTTGAAAAAGAACCAAAACGATTCCCCCTTTGGTTGCAATATATGATTATTCATTATTCTGGGATGAGATACAAATCTGCGCATGGCTCGTGGGCAGACCCAAAAGATTTGCTTGTCCGCTTGCGTGTGGATGAAGTGAAGAAAGCACAAGCAACGTTAAGTGATGCTGATGTGACAGCACAATGTGTCGAAAAAATTGCACAATACGAAGGTACAAGCACAAATAAACCAGCCCTTGCCAAAGCCACTGAAAAAATTTGGAAAGATAAAATAGCACTTCACATGCAAGGCGTAAAAGCCAATGGACCGAAAACCAAACGAGCAGGGCTTGCCGCGTTAGCAGAAGAAGAAGTCAAGTATGAATATATGACGATGAGCACCGAGCAGTCATCCACGAAGTTAGAGGCGATGAAAAATCAACTGCCGGCTTGGGCATGGAAATGGATTGTCATGCTCACGCAATTGCGAGTCAATCAAGTTACAGCAGATGGATGGGAAACATTCACGCCGGAAGAAGATAAGATTCGTTTTGCCGATACGAAACTATATCCAATCTTTAGCAAGTGGGCGAGTGATAACACAGGTATGTGGCGACCTGAACATGGGCGTTCACATGAATTAATTGTGACACGCGCAGTTTGTAATGAAACCGCTGAACATGCTCAACACATTCGCGGGCATTTACCACCCGGCGGGTTAACAGATAACGCCGCACGCTATGTCAAAATTGCGGCTGAAAAAACGCCCGGCGCATATTTTATTAAACCTACAGATGCAAAGCATTACACACAAGGTGCCAGTATTTTTTGGTTGCGTTATGTAAATAGTGAGCCAAGCCAATGGCAAGTTCCGAAGGCAACACAAGATGTAAATGGTGTTGGTTTGGTGCCGGGTGAATTCCTTGGCAAACGCCCACAGCCCAAAGGTAATAAAAAATCACCGCCACCGACTGCCCCATGGGAATATAAAGGCGGTGGCATGACGCGCACTCGCACGACCGTTGATGCTGAGAAAAAGAAAGTGACTCAAAGTCAATGGCTACGTTGGATTCACGAAGCCACAGTTATTGAAGTTATAGATACTGCCGACAATACGTATGTTTATACGTTTGAAACTTCTTTGCCCGATGATTTTCGTGGCACTTCTTGTTTAGGTGTGTTCCGTAACACATTACGATGGAATCTCGATGACGGCACCGAAGATAATTACAATCGTTCATTTGTTGGTTTTGTGCCAGAAGGCAATGTGCCAGTGGAGCACATGAAAGAAATGTTGGATTGGAATAAGATAATTTTGAAATAATGACCCTCACCCTAGCCCTCTCCCTTTTAGGGAGAGGGGATTATTTATGCAAAATATAACTCCCATCCAAAAAATATTAATCGCAATCTTAGGGCTTGGATTTTTAGGGCTGTTTTGTTTAATTACATATTCAATCATTGTCGTTGCAAATGAACCCGTTGTCACTCAACATCCTGTCGTAACGCAACCATTTTTAGAATTAGAAACTCCGACGCTTGAAATTTTGATTTCACCTTCAGAGACAATCACGCCTCTTCCTACGGTCGAACTGATTCAGCCAACCTTAGAATTGATTCCTACTCCGATACAAACATTCAATGATTCACCACCACCTGTGGGAAAAATTGTCTTTGCATGTTACATCCAACAAATTGACCAAATCTGCTTAATCAACTCTGATGGCAGTGGACGAAAGCAATTGACGAATATGAATGCCACTGCTTTTTATCCATCACTTTCACCGGATGGTCAGACTATTTTCTTTTCATCACGCGATTCTGGTAATTATGAAATCTATTCCATTAATATCAACGGAAATAATTTACAAAAAATAACTAATGATATCGGTGCATTATATGCTCCAGAACTTTCTCCAAACGGCGAATGGATTGTGTTCACAAAAAATGGAGACGGGCTTTGGCTTATTCGTCCTGATGGCTCAGGTCTCAAACGTTTAACGAATCGAGATGATATAGACCCATCATGGTCGCCAGATGGCTCGATGATTTCATTTGCATCATCCAGAGCGGGAGCACGTCAATTGTTTGTGATGAATGCTGACGGCTCCAATATTCAACAAGTGACAAATCTCAACAATATGGGCGGACGGAACACATGGTCACCGGATGGCACGAAGCTTGCTTTTTATCGCGGAGAATTTGGAAATAGAAATATCTTTGTGATTAACATAGATGGCACGGGTTTGGAGAGACTCACAGACGGCGGCGATAATTTAGGTCCATCATGGTCACCAGATGGAAATTGGATTGCCTTTACATCTTTCCGTGATGGCAATAATGAAATTTATGTCATTCATCCTGATGGAACTGGTTTAACTCGCATTACCAATAGCCCCATCTCCGATTGGCAACCGAGGTGGGGAAAATAAAAATCCCTGCATAATTTTTTGCAGGGATTTTTATTACACAATTATCTTACAGATTAAGGACAATCTGGGAAGTAATACGCGGCTTCGTTAGTAGGCGGATATCCAAGTACGGCACAAGTGCCACTAAGAGGGGTATAAATATCGAAGAACATAACACTTTCGTAGGTACCACTGTACTGATTGTAATACTCGATTGAGTCTCCAGGGTTAGGGTGGTCTTGGCAACTAGAGCCAAAATTAGTCCATGTAGAAGCTCCAGGCGGAACAAACCAATCCCAGATGCTAAAACAAATATTGGCTAAAGGAACATACGTCCAAAAGCGAGCGTTG
>DQGV01000057.1 GCA_003524705.1 Anaerolineae bacterium
AATGATGATGTAACCCCAATGGATTTTGTGGTGCATATATTAACTAATATGTTTTTTCTTGCTATTGATAAAGCCACAGATATTATGATGACAGCACACATCAAAGGCAATGCGTATGTGCAAACGTTACCCAAAAGCGAAGCAGAGAATCGGGTCAACAAAGCACATTTCGCGGCAGGGCTTGAAGGTTTTCCATTACATTTTTCGATTGAGCCTGAATGAATCCAAAACAACTTGAAACGCTGACAAACATCAACCTTGATGATTTGGTTGAATCATTTGGTTGGAAAAATTATCCGCTACTTGCAAAACTCTTGAGAATCATGTTTCGCAAACCTGCTGAGACGTTTGCAAAACACGTCATTGAATATGATGATATTGTTGGTTCACAAGGAATCGTCGCAGGTGGATGGAATCTGACACTTCGATATGTAAAAGATATTCGCGTCATTCATCCTGAACGGATACCTGATTCAGCATTTTTAGCATTATCCAATCACCCTGGCATGACGGATACCGTCGCATTGTTTGCGGCATTAAATAGAAATGATTTACACATCATCGCCTTAGACCGTCCATTCTTAAATGAATTGCCCAATACAACCAAGCAATTGTTTTATGTGTACGATGATTCGGCGAAGAGAATGTCGCTGGTAAGGCAAGTCAGTTCTCACCTTAAGTCAGGAGGCGCGGCATTGACATTTCCTGCAGGTCACATTGAACCTGATCCAGATGTGTATGCAGGTGCAGTTGAGTCATTGAATCAATGGACAGATAGTGTGGGCGTGTTTATTCGCATGTCACCCAACGCGGCAATATTGCCTGTGTTGGTACGAAATGTAGTTGCAAAAAAATATGCAAATCATCCGTTATTGAAATTAAAACGAACAAAAGAAGAAAAAGAAAAATTAGCTGCTGCTTTGCAATTGCTCGGCATGATTTTATTTAACGAAAAACCAGTGACCGTGACAATTCAAATCGGCAACCCAATTTATGCCAAAGATTTGGGGACGAATGATACAGATGCAATTCATCAGGCGGTGTTGAAAGAGATGAAAAATTTAATTAAATCATTGTAGGGATACGGTGACGCCGTGTCCCTACGGTTTTCTGGCACGATTGACCATTATTGAAGCACCACTTGATAGTGTGGAAGTCTCGCCTGCTTCAATCGGTTCATCACCATTATATTTTGGCAAATGATTCCACTTCCACGCAATGGCAAGCGTGCCGATAATACAACCAATTCCACCGCTGACAATTGCATACGGCGCACCAAACAGTTGAGCCACGACACCTGCACGAATTTCTCCAAGTTGCGGACCGCCCTGAAAAAATATTTGATTCACACTCGTCATGCGTCCACGAATGTAATCAGGTGTTTGCAATTGACGAATTGTGTTACGAATAATCGTACTAACTCCATCCGATGCACCCATTAATGCAATTGCTATCCATGCAATGATGAAAGATTTGGTGATGCCAAATACAATCGCCGCAAAACCAAAAAATATGACAGAACCAAGCAACCATAAACCTTGTTTGCGAATCTCTTTCACTTGCGAAATCACCAACGCAACCGACACTGCCCCCACCGCTTGCGCCGCAGAGAGATAACCGTATTCTTCAACACCTACCTTCAAAACATCTTTTGCAATAATCGGCATGAGTGTACTTGCCGATGCAAAAAATGTAGCAATAAAATCTAAAATCATCGAAGAAAAAATAATTTGTTTTGAAAGAATAAATTGAATGCCTTCACGAATTGATTCAAGCCCAATGCCAACAGGTTTTTCAGCCAGTGTTTGTGGCACATCGCCAATCATAAACAAAGCAAATATCACCGCCAAAAACGATAATGAATTGAAATAATAAACAGCCTCTTGCCCCGCAAACGCAATCACAATTCCTGATAGTGCAGGTCCAATCACCGAGCCTGCTTGAAATGCCGTAAATGTCATACTAAAACCGTTCGGCAAATCTTCTTTCGGCAACAAATTTGGAATCAATGCTTGGCGTGAAGGCGCATCAAACGCGGCAACAGTCGCTTGCAATGCCGTCACCACATAAATGTGCCAAATCGTAATTTGCCCGAATTGCGTGAACAAAGCCAAAGATAACATCAACAACGCGGCAATAGATTGAGTCACAAACATAATTTTTCGTCTATCGCGCGAATCAGCCATCACACCACCAATCAATGAAAAAATAATAATTGGCAAAACGCGCGCCGCACCAATTCCACCCAATGCAATCGGGTTTTCATTCAGTTGATTGATATGCCAAAATAAAGCCCAGAGTTGCATCTGGGTGCCTGTGATAGAGATAAGTTGACCTAACCAAAGATAGAAAAATTTTTTATGACGTAACGATGGTGGGATTCGTAACATATCAGTTGTCAGTAATCAGTTACCAGTGAACAGTATCTTTTTGCAGTTATAAACTCGCACAACTGATTACTGAACACTGTTCACTGTTTACGTTCCCCAATCTCGCAGATATAAAAAGTCGTAGCCGATGGTTCTATTACTGACTTTTGCAATTGGTGGTTGCATACGTTTATATTGATAACGTCTGACGCGATTGACCACGCCATTGACAAATTTTTCTTCAAAGCCTGCTTCCATCGCTTCTTGTGGACTATAACGTTGGTCAATTAATAAATATAAAAGTTTATCCACTTCTTCATACGTGAAGCCTAATTCTTTTTCATCTGTTTGACCTAACCACAAATCGGCTGATGGAGCTTTATCAACAATAGGAGATGGAATATTCATGGCTCTTGATAATTGACGAACTTGCGTTTTATACAAATCACCAATCGGATTCATTGCACTGGCAGAATCACCATATAAAGTGCTATAGCCTAATAAAATTTCTGTCTTGTTGCTTGTTCCAATTACAAGCCCTTTGAAAACTTCGCTTTGGTCATATAAAACAATCATACGTTCACGTGCCATGATGTTGCCTTTACGCATGTTTGACATTTCAGGGTCAAGTTTGAATAAAGGCTCAACCATATCTGTAATTTCAATTGTTTTGGATGGAATCCCAAGTTGGTCAATGAGTAATTGAGCATGGTCAAGTGAATCTTTACTAGAGGCTTTATACGGCATTCTGACAGCAAGCACATTATCTTTGCCCAATGCTTCCACTGCCAAAACACATGACAATGCCGAATCAATTCCGCCTGATAAGCCAATCACTGCACGAGATAATCCCGTACGCATGACTTCAGTTTTAATGAAGCCCGTTAAAATTTCGTGTGCAAGATCTGTATTGATGGTTAAGTTTGTATCAATCATTTTTGTAAAATTCTTTGCAACTCAGCCACAGTTAAATTCGTGCGTTCATCACGCAACAAAGGCAAACGCGCGCGTGTACGGCGTAGTTGATTTAAATCTAGTTGTGAATATGTAATGGCTTCTTCGTTATAAGGTCCGTGAGCAATTTCTTCACCGTTTGGATCAAAGACGGTTGCTCCACCCCAAAAATGCAAACCATCTTCATATCCAACGCGATTTGAATGAGCAACAAATGAAGTGAACATACTGGCATAGGCTTTCGTCACACGTTCTACCCAACGCGCTGATTCAAGTTTTTCTTTATCGTTCAGTCCACGCCCTGGAGATGCCGAGGAGAAAATCATAATATCCGCGCCATCAAGCCATAATAAGTACGGAGGCGAAGCGTGCCAAAAGTCTTCACATATCAACATGCCCATTCGCCCGAAGCGTGTGTCAAAAGCACGAACCCTGTCGCCCCATGCAAAGAAGCGACCTTCATCAAATAAACCATACGTTGGCAAATAGACTTTATGATGAACGTGAATTGTTTTTCCGCCTGAAAGATATGCCGAAGCAATAAAAAAACGATGACGGGAATCTTCATCTACAAAGCCAACCACTAAATCAATATCTTTTGAAGCGTTGAGCAAATGTTTGAAAATCGGGTCATCGTCCACTGGTTTGTGTGCCGCAGATGCGACTAAATCTTGTAGCACATAACCTGTAAGCGAAAGTTCGGGGAATACTAGCAAATCCGTTTTTTCAGATTTTGCCTGTTTGATGTAATCGAGATGTTTGGCTAAGTTCGCCTCCACATCTCCCAGTTTGGTGTTGATTTGTGCAAGCGCGAGGTTTAGTTTCATTTTATGAATCTTACCACTAAACACTTATTGATTTATAGTTACTTGTACCGTATCACTTTCGTTTGTGGCTTCTAAAACTGTAATTGTTACACCATCTATTGTGAAAGATTCACCAACCGTTAGTGGAGATTGGTCACGATATGGGTCATTTTCAAGAATTGGATAAACAACTAACGCGCCTTCGCCCGAATAAATAGATGTATCTACCGTGTAAACCAACGCCCCCTCTTTGACTAAGTTCGCATCATAACCTAAACGTCGTCTTGATTCTACAACTACAACTTTTGTTTCACTGACAGGGATCATCACGGCTTTAACACCGCCAATGGTTTCAATGGCTGAAAGCGTTACGGTTTGTTCCCCTTCTGTTTGACAAAAAATTTGCTCATCATCTAACCATCCCATTTGCCAACGTTCATACGCAAAAAATTCTGGAGCATTGCCATCAATAAAGCCCATTAATCCAAAACCACCGACGAAACGATGTTGGTCATCATAATTAGCAGAATCATATTGATAGGCATATAAATCAGGCAAGCCCATAATGTGACCTGTTTCATGGTTGAGCCATAAGAATCCCCAGCCTGTTAAATCTGCGCCAGAAGTGACTCCATTTTCAAATGTTTTGCCATCTGCTGAATATCCGAAACTAGGGTTGGCTCCAAAAGCAGGTCCATACGGAACAGCATAAGCATCTGTTGGAACTAACACGAGTACAGAATTAGCGGTGGAAAAATCTACATTTGCATCAGCAAGTGTGACGGCTTCTTGTAAAAATTGCAAATGTCCGTCATACGTGCGAATTCCTTCACCATAATATGTAGAAGGTTGTGATAATCTCAACCATGTAAAATACGGTTCTAAAACATAATTCATTCTGCCGTAAGAAATATCATTGAAAAATTTTTCAGCATTGGGTGAGATTAATGAAAATACTTGTTCGGGTGTTTGTGAAGCGGGTGCATCATTAAAATCTGCAAACAAGACTATCGTTTTTACATTTCCAATTGTAGGAAGTTTATGAGGTGGATTTGGAATCCCCAAGCCTACATTTGTAAATGCAACTGGACTCTTTTTACATTCCCCTATGGTGTTTGAGATAACAGGGAGTTCAGGGGTCTCTGTAAAAGTGGGAAGTAATGTTTCAGTTGTAGCAACAGGCTCAACAGCCGAAGGAGGCGTTTGTCCGCCTAAATTACA
>DQGV01000035.1 GCA_003524705.1 Anaerolineae bacterium
CTTTGAAAATTTTCATTGTCATAGCTGGGTCTGGCGTTTTGGATTCTTTATCTGCAACAATTTCTACGCCACACACCAAACCAAGTCCGCGCACATCACCGACGAAAGAAAATTCTTTCAAGGTTTGTAAACCTGCTAACAATCGTTTCCCCAATTCTTTGGCACGCTTTGGATAATTTTCTTTTTCCATAATTTCTAAATTCTTTAATCCAACCGCGCAAGACATAGCATGACCAGAATATGTATACCCGTGCATAAATGCTTCAGGTTCAGTAGCAGTTTCAATCGCGTCACGAAGCGCATCCGAAATTTGAATCCCGCCCAGTTGAGCATATCCGCTGGTGATGGCTTTTGCAAAAGATAAAATATCAGGCTTCACATTCCAATGCTTCAAACCAAACCATTCGCCCGTTCTGCCAAAACCAGTAATCACTTCATCCGCAATAAAAAGAATTTCATATTTATCACAAATCGCGCGCACCAACGGAAAATAATCATCAGGCGGGATGATGACTCCACCGACACCCATGACAGGTTCAGCGATGAATGCCGCGACAGTATCTGGATTTTCTCGCAGTATCGCTTCTTCCAACATTCGAGCGGCTGACTCACCTACGCTTTCACCTTCCTTCAACTGACCTTCATAGCGATAAGGATTTGGCGCAGGGATGTGAACAAAGCCGTCCATCGCAGGACCAAACATCGTATGATATTTTTCTAATCCCGTTGCAAATGTAGCCGCGAGAGTCACTCCATGATACGAACCTTTACGTGCAATGACTTTATATTTGGTTGGCTTGCCTTTTCGCTTCCAATAATATCTTGCAGTTTTGAATGCCGAATCATTTGCTTCTGAACCACCGGATACAAACAAAGTTGTATTCAAACCTTCGTAAGCAAAACCTGCAAGTTTTTCAGCAAGTTGAATCGAAGGCAAATTCGTCATCCCTGAAAAATTAGATGTGAATGCTAAACTTTTCATTTGCTCATAAGCGACTTTAGCAAGTTCTTCACGTCCATACCCGACATTGACGTTCCACAAGCCAGCCATGCCATCTAAAATCTTTTTACCATCCACTGTATAAAGCCACACACCTTCACCGCGCTCAATCACCAAAGCATTTGCATGTGATTTGGGATGATAAACAGGATGTAATTGTTTTTTATCTTTTTCGAGCCAGTTATTTATTGCCATGTTATCTCCATGTTATAAGTTTGAAAGTTAAAAAGTTTACAAGTTGTAAAGTCTAAGGTCAAAGGTCTCAAGTCTAAACCTTCCAACCTTCAAACTTGTCAACCCAATACTTCCACATCATGCGGACCAGACTCTTTCAATCCTGCCCCAGTCATGCGCATGAAAATTGCTTTTTCTTGAAATTCTTCAATCGAATGTGCGCCACTGTAACTCATACCTGATTGTAAACCACCGACCAATTGAGTTAATACTTCACGCACTTTGCCACGATATGGAACTGCCGCTTCAACTCCTTCGGCGACATAATCTTCAATTTCTTCTTTGGTTAAATCATTGCCTTCGCGTTTGTTTCTTTCGATATTTGCAGTTAATGAAGCCATGCCTCTTGATGCTTTGTATTTATGACCTCTACGAGTCATCATCATGCCGGGGCTTTCGTCAGTACCTGCTAACATGGAACCAATCATCACGGTATTTGCACCCGCGGCAATGGCTTTGGCAACATCACCGGGGAATCTAATTCCGCCATCGGCAATAATGGGGATGTTATATTCTTTTGCCGCTTTAGCAGATTCAATAACCGCCGTTAATTGCGGAACACCCGAACCCGCTACCTGACGTGTAATACAAATGGAGCCGGGACCAACACCTACTTTGACGCAATCAACACCTGCATCAATTAATCTTTTTGTGCCATCTGCTGTTGCAACATTTCCACCGATAACTTGTGCATCAGGAAAATGCTTGCGAATATTTTTTATCATTTCAATTTCAAGATGCGAATCGCCGTGAGCAATATCCACCACGATGCAATCCGCGCCCGCGTTTAATGCCGCCTCTACTCGACGTAATTCTTTATCACGCACGCCGACTGCTGCACCGACTGCTAAACGTCCTTTTGAGTCTTTGGTGGCTTTAGGGAATTTTGTAATTTTCATAATATCTTTTAATGTAATCAAGCCTGCTACTTTGCCTTCTTTATCTTTCAACGGCAATTTTTCAACACGATATTCATGCAATAATCTTTCGGCTTCTTTTAAGTCTGTATCAGGTGGCGCGGAATGTACATCACGAGTCATAATTTCAGTAACAAGTTTGTTATCATCATCTTCAAATAACAAATCACGGGTGGTGACGATGCCGATTAATTTATCATTTTTGTCAACGATTAAAATTCCGCCGGTATCTGTCTCTTCGACAACGCGTCTCACATCGCCCACAGTTTGTGACTCGTTCATTGTCAACGGTTTATCTACAATAAATGATTCTGCTTTCTTCACTTTTTCAATTTGACGAGTTTGCTCAGCAATTGTCATAAAACGATGAATGATGCCAATGCCGCCTTCACGCGCCATCGCAATTGCCATTTCGCTTTCAGTGACAACATCCATATTGGCAGACACAATCGGTGACTGTAAAAAAATTTTCTTGGTAAGTGGGCTTTTTGTCGAAAGGATGCGACGTGAGTCAACACCTGAATATTGAGGTACAAGCAAAACATCATCATAGGTCAAAGCGGTTTCTTGTAAAATTTTCATTTCATTTCTCCAATTTTCAAACGCCCGAATTATAATGCTTGAAGATGAGTCTGATGCCTGATGAAACAGAATCAAGTTGAAGGTCAGGTATGAAGCGTTGAATAAAATAATTCGGGAGTCGGGAATCGGAAATAGTCCGAATAACGAATCCCAATTCCCAAATATCGGAGGTTGTATGTCTGTAACAGCAGTGATTGGTTCGCAATGGGGAGATGAAGGCAAAGGCAAGGTTGTGGATTTTTTAGCCGAGCATTCGGATTATGTGGCGCGTTTCAACGGTGGGAATAATGCCGGGCATACGGTGATTAATGAATTTGGGACGTTTAAGATTCATTTGGTGCCATCTGGAATTTTTGCAAAAAACACAATTGGATTAATCGGCGGCGGTGTGGTGATTGACCCGGCTGTGTTGATTGAAGAAATTGAAATGCTGAACAAAGCAGGTGTGGGCGTGGATGGAAGATTATTTATTTCGCCACGTTCGCATTTGATTATGCCGTATCATAAAATTTTAGATGGTTTGTATGAAGAAGCCAAAGGTGACGGTGCGACTGGAACAACACGCAGAGGTATCGGACCTGTGTTTGCGGATAAAGTTAGTTATAACGGAATCCGTTGGAGTGATTTTACGAGTGATGCCTTTGAAAAAAGATTAAGCGTGCAATTGGAATTAAAAAATAAAATTATTGTTGCATTGGGCGGTGAAGAAATTAAATATTCACAAGTAAGAGAAACGTATCGTGAATATTATTTGAAGATAAAACCATACATCAAAGAATTATTTTCTTTGGTGCAAGATGGTTTGAAAAATAATAAAAACTTTTTACTTGAACAAGCCATGGGCACATTTTTAGATACAGATTGGGGAACGTATCCATTTGTGACTGCATCGACCACGATTCCATCTGCCGCTTCGGCTGGGTTAGGCATCCCGCCGAAATATATCAACAACGTAATCGGTGTGACCAAAGCCTACACAACGCGTGTTGGAGCAGGTCCGTTACCTACTGAAATCACGGATACAAGAAGTGCTGTCTATGAACAATTTGGTGAAGTAGCGGCGACCACTGGAAGAATCAGACGAGTCGGTTGGTTGGATTTGGAAATTGTCAAAACCGCTGTTGAATTAAGCGGCACAACTGAATTATGTTTAACCAAATTAGATGTATTAAGTGGACTTGAAGAAATTCAAGTGTGTGTGCGTTATGAATACAGTTGTGACCCCGTCAGATATGCTGATTTAGATTCTTATAGCATGGAACAGATTCAACCTGTTTATAAAACCGTCGCAGGTTGGAAGGAAGACATCAGCAAGGCAAAATCATTTGACGAGTTACCCGTCAATGCTCAAAATTATGTCAAGATGATTGAAGAAGCCACAGGTGTGCCTGTGAGATGGATTGGGGTGGGTCCAGAACGAGATGCGACGATTAGAAGGTAAGTATATTTATTTAGTATGCAGACAAAAGTTGGAAAATATTTGATGCTATAAACAATAATATTGCAAGTATAGTTATGATTGAGCGCAGGATATTATCGCGGAGAAATAATTTCTTAATTGCAATAACAAATGGATATAAAACTAAAAGTAATATTCGAAACAAAGTAATTGGAGGAGCAATTATCATAGTAGCAAAAAGGCTAGATATAAATAAAAGTATAAAACGCCATACTGATAAGCGAAAACCATGGCTTTGAATAATGCGTTCAATGGAAATATAAACTGGAAGCATAAGCCCTAATAAAACAAGAAACTTGGATGGCAAACTAAGACCAAGTACAACTGTAATTATCCAAGTTGTTGATGATATAAATCCTAAGATTGCTGTAATTGGCTCAATATATTTTTGTCTGTTTTCTTCTGAATACATTAATTTCCATGACCGAGGATGGAATCTTTGAGGAATATTTGTGAAATTCTCTAATTTACTAAGAGAGTTTTTTATCACGTTTTCGAATTTATCAATAGGAATCAAGTTTAAAACTTCAGGTATTAATAACAATCCAGAAATTAATCCTAACCATAATCCTATGCGATTCATTTCTTCTGGAGACATACAATTTCACCTTTATTCACGTATTAATTTTTAGAGTAAATCTTATGAAGATAATTTCTGATTATGAGAAGC
>DQGV01000023.1 GCA_003524705.1 Anaerolineae bacterium
TTATGATTTCAGGCAAGGGGATTTTCAAAGAAGAGTTTGTTACATGCGGTGGTGTGAGTTTGAAAGAAGTTGATTTCAAAGCGATGCAAAGCAAAATCGTTGAGGATTTATTTTTCGCAGGTGAGGTTTTGGATATTGACGGAATCACAGGCGGTTTTAATTTTCAATCCTCATGGACGACGGGGTGGTTGGCAGGAAGTGCTTTGGGATTAGATAAAGGCTAGTCTTCCAGAAACAGTTATAGGCTAGGAAAGAAGCGGAAACCATCCTACGGGATGGTTTTTTAACTTGACAAATCAAGAAAACTGCATAAAATCATCCTTATACCATCCATACAGATGGTAAATAGGAGAAATTATGGCAGATACCGAGAAAATTACAATCAATATGAATGCCGTGGAGTTGGGGAAGGTGGATTTGTTGGTGGAAGAAGGGCATTATTCGAACCGAACGGACTTTATCCGCTCGGCGATTCGCTCGCAGTTGGAGAAACATGCCGTAGAAGTGCAACAATCGGTGGTGCGTTCTTCGTATGTGGTTGGGGCGGTTTATTTGAACCGTGAAGACTTAGAAAAATACAAGGCGCGAAAAGAAAAAGTGAAGGTCAATGTGGTTGGTATTTGTACACTTGCAAGCGACATCTCCCCCACACTGGCTGTAGAAGTGATGGAGACGATTAAAGTGTATGGCATTTTTCAAGCCAATGCAGATGTAAAAGAAGCTTTGACTAAAGCAGGAAAGATTCAATAAGGAGTAGATATGAAAAAGTTTTTTCCCAATCTCATTTATTTATTACTAGGATTGCCTTTGGGCGTTCTATATTTTGTCATTTTGGTTACGGGTTTCAGCCTGGGAACTGGTTTAATCATCACATTGGTTGGAATTCCAATTTTAGTGGCGATGATTTTTGTGACTTATATTCTCGGAGATTTAGACCGCACACTTACATCGAAATTGTTAGGTGTGAAAATTGGTAAGCCAGAAGCGCGCCCATCGAATAGCGAATCAGCAAGTTCAATTTTAGTTGCACAATTAAAAAGTCTGCAATTTTGGAAAGAGCTTGTGTATTTATTATTGAAGATGCCGTTAGGCGTGATTTCATTTACGATTGCAATTGTATTTGTGACTGTTAGTTTGGCATTGATTCTCACACCTTTCATCTATACTTATGTTCCTGATGCACAAATTATGCTGTGGAATGGATTTGAAATAAACACAATGCAACGAGCCATTGTTACTTCAGTTGTAGGAATCATTTTAAGTGTCTTATGTGTTCCACTGATTAATGGTTTTGCAAACTTGATGGGTTCAATTAGTGTGTGGGTATTAGGCAAAGAAGAATAAACACTAAAAAATATTTTGAGTGATAGAACAATATATATTGTTCTATCACTTTTTTGTTTAACAGTCTAATTTAACAATATCATCCCCCATTCGCAGGAGGATGTGCGAAGAATGAAGCAACCTCCAGTTATTAAGTTTTCTTATTTTTCTTTTTTATCTCGAATCATGGTCAATAACATTTTGAAAGATTCTTTCGCCTGCAAAGCATGTGGAACATTAGCAGGTAATAAAAGAATAGAACCCGCCTCCACAATATGCTCTTGTGATCCGATGAAGATATGCGCCTGCCCTTCTAAAATTTGAACCAAAGCATCGTATGGTGATGTATGTTCACTTAATCCTTCGCCTACATCAAAAGCAAACAACGTCACAGACCCTGTGGGTAGATTCATCAACACGCGACTCACCACGGCACCAGATTGTGTAGAGATAAGTTCCTTTAATACATTTGGTTTCTCAGATAAATTTTCTTTGCTCATTGTTTCACTCCTAGAATTGCAACTGCACCAAGTGATTTGAGTTTTTTGCTTCAATTTCTATCTTTATAGAATTTAATTCTTACAGAGTATATCTCTAATGACAAATACAATCTAGATGAAGCGCTGGTTTTTAACTTCAACCTGATTGATGATTTATAAATCACGTCACTATTGACCGACAGCCATTCATCCCGTACAATCTCCCGTTAGAAATTATATATAATTTTATAAGGATACACGAAATGGCAAAATATCGAATTATGTATTGGAAACATATCCCCCAATCTTTTACGGTTGAGGGCGATGGGCGAACTGTGAAAAAACAACTTTCGCAAAAAATTCAAAATAAAATTGATGCGTATGCAATGGCTGTTGGGGCAACGTCTACAAGCGATTATGCAAAAGAATATAAACGCGGTGATTGGATTGAACGCGATGGCTCACCCGAAGAAGTTGCCGAAGCGCTTCTTTCTGAACTGGAAACTGAATTTGCTAAGATAGAGATTCCTAAACGGGACAGTGTTGCCACTTCGTAAGGGCACAGCAAAACGAATTGCTGTCAAATCCTTAAAGATACGCTGTGCCCCTACCTATATGAAAAAACATAACATCATCCTGCAACCTTCTGGTTCGCGTGGACAAGTAGATGAAGGCATGTCTATTCGTTCGGCAGCGCGAGAACTGGGTGTAGAAATTGAATCGATTTGTGCTGAGAATGCCACTTGTGGCAAGTGTATGGTTTTAATCGAAGAAGGTCGCTTTGAAAAATATAACATTGACTCAAAGCGAGAAAACGTCTCCCCTGTTTCGCCAGAAGAATCTGCTTACTTTGCTCGCAGACCCAAATTATTAAAAGATAAAGGTTGGGAAGTTGGGCATGTGCGTTTGTCTTGTCAGTGCAAGATTCATGGCGATGTATTAATCAATGTGCCCGAAGAAAGCCGCGGGAATAAACAAATCGTCCGCAAGAGTGCCAGCAACCGTGCTATTGAAATCAAGCCTTCGGTTCACAAATATTTGGTGACGATGGCTCCGCCAAATTTGGAACGTCCGATTGCAGATTGGGAACGGTTGGCAAAAGGACTCGAAACTTCGATGCAACTTGTTCATGGTGTAGATGCAAAAGTCCCGCGTTGGTATGAATTAGATATTGATTATCAATGCTTGCGTGGATTATCAAAAACATTACGAGACTCAAAGTGGAATGTGACTGTTTCGGTTTGGCAAAATAAAGAAGTAATCGAAGTCCAAGCAGGGTATGTGGAAGATAGTTATGGCGCGGCAGTAGATATTGGCTCAACAACTGTCGCTTTGTATTTATGCAATTTACGAACTGGTGAAGTGCTCGCATCTGAGTCTGAAATGAATCCGCAGATTGTATATGGCGAAGATGTGATGTCCCGTATTCAATATACGATTGAGCATCCAGATGGCTTGGAGAAATTACATAAAGCCATTATTTCAACGCTAAACAAATTATTGAAACAAGCCGCACATACAGCCAAAATAAAAATGCATGAGATTCTCGAAATGGTCTTGGTTGGTAATTCCACCATGCATCATGTTTTGTTGAATTTACATCCAAAAGATTTAGGTCTAGCTCCGTTTGTGCCAACGATTCATAAATCAGTAGATCTAAAAGCACGCGAACTTGGGATTCATATTAATTCATCAGGAAATATTCATATCCTCCCCACTATTGCTTCATTCGTCGGTGCGGATACGAGTGCGATGATCCTTGCAGAAGAACCTCACAAGCAAGACGAAAACTGGTTGCTTATTGATGTAGGAACAAATGCAGAATTGATTTTAGGAAATCGAAAAAGATTAGTTTGTACATCCACACCAACTGGACCTGCATTGGAAGGTGCACATGTGGAATATGGAATGCGGGCTGCGCCTGGCGCAATTGAACGAGTCCATATTGATGAAAAGACTCTTGAGCCACGATATAAAATCGTCGGTGAAGATGATTGGAATCAAGGCAAGGCAAAAGGGATTTGCGGTTCTGCCATCATTGACGCGGTAGCGGAATTGTTTCGGGCTGGGATTGTTGATTCACGCGGCAAGTTCAAGAAAGAATTAAATACGAAGCGTGTTCGTCAGGGAGAGAATGGTTGGGAGTATGTCATTGTTTGGGCGGAGGAAACATCTATAGGGCGAGACATCCCCATGACTCAACAAGATGTTCGTCAAATTCAATTGGCGAAAGCCGCGTTATTTACTGCATCAAGAACTTTGTTAAAACGTTTTGGTTTGCAAGACCCTGATAAAGTAATTTTAGCGGGCGGTTTTGGAAGTTATATTGATAAAGAAAAAGCGATGTTGATTGGTTTGATTCCTGATTGTGATTTGAATAATGTATATGCAGTTGGGAATGCTGCAGGTGATGGCGCGCGCATTGCATTGTTGAATATTGAAAAGCGAAATGAAATTGATGCAGTGACTCGCAGTGTGGAACGATTTGAATTGCCCACTGACCCTGAGTTTCAAAATCAATTTATGTTGGCAACGAGTTTCCCGCACATGAGTGAGCCGTTTCCGCACATTGCACATTTGATTCCGAATCGAGTCGCGGATCCGATGGCGAAAAATTTTATGCCGAAGTAATATACATCGGTGGTCGAGACGCAATCAGTCGAGACCACACGTTAATAGAAAATTTTTTATTTAATTGGTGGTCTCGATACGCCGCGAATTACAAGAGTGCGGCTACTCGACCACCGAGAGGACACATGAATAAATTTCTTGAAAGATTACAAAGTGGTGAAATTTTAGTTGCAGATGGTGCGACAGGTTCAAACTTACAACAAATGGGACTCAAGCCTGGTAAGCCACCAGAGGATTTGATTATTGATGATCCCGATACACTTTTGAAACTCGCTTCTTCCTTCGCCCAAGCAGGGTCTGACATTATTTTGACATGTACTTTCGGTGGAACCAGAATGCGCATGAAAGATTCGAAATATCAGGATCGGACTCCTGAAGTAAATATTCGTGCGGCGGAGATTGCACGCAAAGCCGCTTCATTAAACAATGGACTTGTAGCTGGATCAATGGGTCCAGTGGGTGCGATTCTCAAGCCGTATGGTCCACTGGAATATGATGAAGTCAAAGAGACATTTGCAGAACAAGCCAAAGCATTAGCCGATGGTGGCGTGGATTTGTTATTAATTGAAACGATGTTTGCGTTAGAAGAGACCAATGCCGCTTTTGAAGGTGCAAGGTCTGTGACAGATTTGCCGGTTGTGGTTTCCTTTAGTTATGACCGAGGTACGCGCACCATGATGGGAGTCAAACCCAAAGATGTGATGAAGAAATATTCTGAAATGGGCGCAACACTTGTCGGTGCAAATTGTGGAAGCACGCTTGAAAAGATGGAAGAAGTTGTTAAAGAATATGCGGCGACTGTGCCGAATTATCCATTATGGGTAAAGCCAAATGCTGGCGTTCCACACATGGATATTGAGACAGAACAAGGCGTGTATGATATGGGTCCAGAAGATATGGCAATTTTTTCAAAGAAGTATGTCCAATTAGGTGCGAAAGTTGTCGGTGGTTGTTGTGGAAACACACCTGAACATATCGCGGCAATTGTGAAGGCAGTGAAGTGATAAGAGAGTAGAGAATAGAGAGCAGTGAACAGTGATCACAATCTGGTGAAAATATAAAAATGAGCAAAACGCTTTCTCAACACGATACTGAAGTTTGGCAACGCTTGGTAGAGAGTGAAAAAGAGTTTTACATTGCTTCACAAGCATTTCTCAAAAGCGATGTGGATCGTGTTTCCCTACTGAAAGAAAAGTTATATAGTCAAGAAAAGAACACTGCTTATTATTTTTTAAATTATCTCAAAAAAGAAGAGGTAATGCAGCTTTTTGATGTGTTGGTTTCCTTAGCTAGTACGGGACATAGCAACATTAAGAGAGTACGAGATGCAATTCTTTCTTTACCTCATGATTGGGTCATCAAAAACATTGAACCGTTAGTAGAACCTTTACTTATTGATGGAACAGATGATGAATATCGTCGATTTCTTGAGTTGTATTATGAGTTGGACAAAGACTTGACTCGTAAACTTGCACAGAGAGCTACTCAACATACAGATCCCCATATAAAAGAAGCTGGAGAGGACTTTTTAAAAATCTTGGAAGGTAAAATCGATTAAGCTAGATTTGGTTTTGGCAATAAGAAATATATATGCGCGAAAAAATTCTTGATTTACTCTCTGGTACAAAGATTGATGAACAACCTGCTTTTAGTGGGTTGATTCATATTACAGAAGAAGGACTCAAGCAAGAAGGTTTATCTTTACATGAAATTCATAAAGATGCAAAGAAAATGGCAAAAGCGGCGGCGAGTACATTTAAGTTAACGGGAATGCCATCCGCAACTTTGCCATTGGATTTATGCTCCCCTGCTGAGATGTTGGGTGCGGAATTAAATTATTTCGAGGGTGGGGAGTTGATGTTTCCGCAAGTGAAGAGGTTTTTGTTTGAGAGTACAAAAGATTTAGCCACAGAGTTCAC
>DQGV01000154.1 GCA_003524705.1 Anaerolineae bacterium
CTTGTTCTTCGGTAGATAAATTTGTAGCGTCATCCCATAAAAAGTTGATATTTGTTACAAATCCGCTGACAATATTTGCTTCGTTAAAATCAAATGCAAATAAACGAAAACGATTCGGGTCTTGGGTTTGGATGGAATTTAATTGATTTTGAATTGCAGGGTTTGAGGCTTCGGGCAATAACCATGCATCTAAATATTCTTGTTGATTGATGCGCATGGCAATTAATTCTTTTGGAACTGTAACTTGATATTTTCCTAATTCATCTGTAAACAGAAAAGAATTATCATCACTTTTGACTAGGATACTACCTGCTGAATCTGCTTCGGGTGTGGATGTGGCGGTTGGCTCTGCTGTTTGAGTGGGGATTGGCGTTTGAGTCGGTTGGGCTTGTTGAGTCATTTCAAGTGCGGCGGAAACTGTAAGGGCAACCATACTTTCAAGTCGCGTATCAGGCGTCGGCGCGGATTGAGGCGCATCAGTTGAAAGCCCGGGCACAACACATGCCATTGTCAAAAACATCAAAGCGGAAAAAAATCTAAATATTGGTTTCATCGCATTATCCTTAAATAAAAAAACCTCTCGGTATTATATCCGAGAGGTTTAGAATTTAATCAGTGAGTGTGAGATTGCCCGCACCCATATCAATGATGATGGTAAGCGTGTGACCTTCGCCATCTTGTTCATACACGCTTCCTCTTTGACTCCAACCTGAATCAGCATTGACATTTAATGCGCCACCTTCAACAGTGACAATCGCATTGATGCCTTCGGGAACAATCACGATGACATTGCTCAAACCAGATGAAATTGTGACAGTTGCATCGCGTTGAAGTTCACCAGAAAAATCTAAAGTGTAATCACCTGCACCCGATGAAAAATCGAGAATGCTAAAGTTGGCATTGGCAAGCCCAGTGAGTTTGACATTGCTTGCACCCGTTGAATAAGTGAATTGAGTCATTTCTACTTTGTTTAATTCAGAGAAAGATAACTCTACATCTGCGGCACCGTCATTGATATCAAGATTGGTTAATGAGAGCCCGCCGAGTTCAAACCTGCCTTGATAGGCTCCTGAATCAATGCGTAAGTTCATTGGTTCAGTACCAAGTTTGAAATCCCAAGTATTTTCGATATCGTCATTGAATGATGGCAAACGGTTGAAATTGCTATCACCCATTTTTATTTCGATATTATTTTCCTCAGTAACAATTTCTGGCTCAAATTCTGCGTAGTTGTAAGTGGCAGTACCATCTACAAGGTCACTTGCGCCGGGGGCAAGGATTAATTCACCTGCTCCGAAAGAAAGTTTGAGATTTACTTCTTCTGAATCAGGATATGGGACGTTAATGTCTTTTGTTTCGGTTGGAATGGGCTCGGATTGTCTAGGTAGGTTGATATCGAATCCACAAGCCATGCTTACGAGTGCAAGCACTAAAAATGCTGAAATAATTTTTTTGTTCATGGTATTTTTTCCTTCTGGCAAACATACGCCCCAGCGCCAAAAAGGTTGCAGAAAAGCCTTAGCCACAGAGGTCACAGAGCTCACTGAGATTTTTTGAGGATTTTCTCAAAGGTCTCAGTGAGCTCTATGGCTAAATAATTTATTTCCTTAATGCCATCTCGACTTCATCCAAATGTTCGTTTCTATGCAAAGCGCGGACAACGAGTCTTTTGTTATGCTCATGGATTTCTTCAAGCAAATCTTTTGGAAATTTTTCTAGCTGATTATCCAACTCTTCGGCAGACTCAATAGCGAGTTTAATCGCCTCTTTCGCAGGGACAACTGCCCACAATGGCAGAGACAAATCATTAACTACAGTTTCCACTTCCACAACGGATAATTTTCCATGCTTTGCAGTTTGTTCCAAAGTGGCTAACACGCGCCTATCCCAAAACGCCAAGTGGACAAATGCAATCGCCACCGTCCAATGTTCACCAACGCGGGTTTGGAATTGTTCATCTGTGAGGCTAGAAGCTATTCTTTTGATTCGTTCTGTAGATTCACGATTGAGTTGGTTGTAGTTTGGGTCAAGGGGCATGGGGGATTCCTTTTATTGAGTTATTATGTTTGCTTGATGCCAAAAAATTAAATCTAAAATTTTCAAATTCGTCATATCTTTTGTCAAGTCTGTAGTTGTAATAGAAGAAATTCGAGATTTAATCTCTTTCAATAAGATTTGATTTTCATTTGCCCATTCTGTATATGCACAACTAATAATAACAAGCGCAATATAGTAACTTTCTTTTTCAAGACCAAAATATTTTTTTATGGGAGTATCAAGTGCGCAGTATTTATCAGGAGCAAAAGTGTGAACTAATTTAGCAAAAAATGAGCCTAAATTTCTTGTTATTTTGTTATTACCATGCTGAATTGAAACATTATAAAAAAAACGAAAATATAACGAGGACAAGTCATTATTTTTAATGAGACTGAAAATCTCCTCTTTATTTTCCTCAAGAATTTTTAGGTGTTTTTTATCTACACCTTGTAATGAATATTGCTGTTTGAATTTCCCAAAGAAATTCTTTTCAGATAAAAAATACTCTTTATTGGAAATGGTCTGATAATAAAATATTTGAAAAGATTGAGGTTTCTTATTATCAAAGTTATTTTTAATGGCTTCAATTATTAAATTCAAATTTTCGTTAGTCAAAGACTTGATAATTTTCTTTTTTATCCGTTCTTTGTGTTGATTCAAATAAGCATTTATTTCTTCTACCATTTTATTTACCTACCCTGATTTGCTCATCAACATCTCCAACATCTTCCGCGTTGACTCAGCCACTTCCTCAATCGCCTTATTAAATGCCTCCTCATTAACTTTTGACGGCTTGCGATATCCGCTCACTTTGCGAATGTATTGCAATGCCGCTTCTTGAATCTCTTGCTCGGTGACGGGATGGTCCATATTTCGTAAGGGTTTAATACTTCTGCACATAATTTACTCCTTTATTCCGTAAGGGCGACCCTTCAATATCATCATTGAGTCTAATTGATATGGGCGGGTCGCCCCTACTGATTACTGACAACTGATTACTACCAACCACCAACTGACCACTATCAACTATTCCCTATTCACTAATTACCTTTCTTCAACGCCGCATCTAATGCTTGATCCAAAGACCTGACTTCAATTATCTCAATTCCTTTGGGATATTCTTCGCCTTTGCGAATCGCTTTAGGAACAATGGCAGTTTTGAATCCTAACTTTTGTGCTTCTCTTAATCGCGCCACCATCTGACCCGGCATCCGCAACTCACCTGCCAAACCAATTTCACCAATGAAAACAACATCGGCTTTTACAGGCAGGTCTTTCCATGATGATGCAATTGCAGCGGCGATGGCTAAATCTGCGGCAGGTTCGTCAATTTGAATCCCACCGACCACGTTTACAAAAACATCTTGTTCTGCAAGTTTTAATCCAACACGACGAGTTAATACGGCTGTAATTAATAACAAACGATTAAAGTCCACCCCATTCGGTGTGCGACGTGCATTTCCAAATTGAGTCGGTGATGTTAGACCTTGAATTTCAACCAAGATAGGTCGTGTGCCTTCCATTGTCACTGCAATGGATGAGCCTGCGGCATTGACTAATCTTTCTGCTAAAAATGCTTCGGATGGATTCGTCACTTCGGTTAATCCGCCTTCTCGCATTTCAAACACGCCAACTTCAGATGTTGCACCAAAACGATTCTTCACAGAACGCAACAAACGATAGGCTTGAAAACGGTCGCCTTCTAAATATAAAACTGTATCCACAATATGTTCCAACACACGCGGACCCGCAATATTGCCTTCTTTGGTCACATGCCCAATCATAAACACTGAAACGCCCGATGATTTTGCTAACTCGCGTAATTGCGATGAACATTCACGCACCTGAGTCACCGAACCCGCAGACGAATCTAATTGGGATAAATAAACTGTTTGGATGGAGTCAACAATTAACAGGTCAGGTTGTGAGGCGCCTACATGATTCAAAATTACTTCGAGATTCGTTTCAGTCACCAACAATAAATTATCTGGTAAGGGCACAGCGGAATTTTTTGAAGTCTTTGATAAAGAATCATCTTGCTGTGCCCCTACATTTTTCAAACGCATCGCACGCATTTTGATTTGCCGTTCAGATTCCTCACCCGACACATACAAAACTTTTTGCGTCTTCGCCATCTCCATTGCCATTTGCAACATCAAAGTGGATTTGCCAATGCCCGGATCACCACCCACCAAAACGATGGAACCCGGCACGATGCCGCCGCCGAGGACGCGTGCAAATTCGCCAATCGCCAAATGGACTCTTTCTTCCGCTTCACCCCCGACTTTTGAAATGGGTTGCGGCTCTGAACGTCCGGTCAAGCCTCGAACATTGACCGCATTTTTCTTCGCTGCAGATTCATCATGAATCACTTCTTCTATCATGCTGTCAAACGCGCCACATTGCGGACACTTGCCCATATAACTTGCCGAGACTCTTCCACATTGTTGACAAACAAAGCGTGTATGTGTTTTTGTTTTTGCCATATTTAACTCTTTCTACCGTTTGGTTTCGTAACTGATTTTGCAAATTCAAAATTCTCATTAACAATTTTTGTTAAGTAATCTAATTGTTTATCTCTTCCGATCTCGAAAAAGTGTTCAGGGATTTTTATATCGTTTCTCCATCTAATTATTTTATATTGGCGTTCATAAAATGTCTTACCAAATTCATTGTAATCCTGCTCAATATCTGATATACGATGGAAGGTGGAAAATTTCAAAACCTCTGGGCGATTATATTCTAGCCATACAAAATAATCTCCATTATCAATGTTGTAAATAACAGAGCCATTGCCTGATTTATCATTTGTAGAGTCGAACTTTATTTTAGATTCATCAGTAAATGTTTTTATCGCTTCAAACAAAAGGAGCAAAAATTCATATAACGACTTTAACTCATTTATTGATATTAGCTTATCCAAACTCTTAAATCTATTGTATAAGACTGATGCTTCGCCAGTAACACTTCTATATTTGGATAGCCCATCAGAAATCGGTGAGGAAACTTTCAACAATGTCGATCGTTGGAACTCAAGAAACTCAATGAAACTTTTAATCAAAAAACGACTTACTTCTTTATCTGTTGAATTTGATGCTTGTTCTAACCATTCCGCAATTTGATACCAACGAAGAGGAAACGCCCCTTGTGTTATATCACTTGATATTGGTGACCTTGTTAAACAAACCAACATTTTATTTTGAGGTTTATTAACTTTTTTCTGTAACAAATCTAAATAAGATAAAACTTGAGTACGATTAAGAGGTGAACCAAATTTGATTTCTACAAAAATTAATTTGTCTGGTGTTTTTATTTCAATGTCTTGAATTGTGTTTTCTAATCTTGATTGTGTTGAAATTTCAATTTGATGTACTTTATCGCTTGAATTAATAAGCCCATTTGTGAGTTTAGAAAGAATCTTTACAAAAATAAGTTTTTCAGAACCCTGAAGATATCTGAGAAGATAGGCAAAAGATTCCGTTGTGAAATTTTCATCTTGTCTAGATGCCCAATGATGTAGACTAATGAACAAATTGCTAGGCGATTTCATCACAATCAGTATAACAGAATTTTTGTTCT
>DQGV01000043.1 GCA_003524705.1 Anaerolineae bacterium
TGTCATTTACGAAAACATTCAGATTTTTAATTTATAATTATTAAGATTTAGGATATAAAAAATGAATTTACTTATTCCTTATATTAAATTAACTCCTCCTGACCCAACATTAAGTGAGTTCACTTATGGGGATGTAAATAAAAGAGCACAAAAACTCAAAAACGATTTAAAGCCGGGAGACTATGTATTCTTCCATACTAGTTGGGGTGGCAAAAAGTACATTACAGCCTATTTTGTTGTTCATAGTGTGCTTGATACAAAAATAGCCTGTGAGGATAAATCCATAAGTAAAAAATATAAAAATCCTCATATTCTTGATTATCTAGAAAAAGGAAGCCAATTTGATGAAGATGCGATTCTATTTGGTGACCCTATCAAGTCACGAGTACTAGATAAACCGTTACTATTTGATAAAGAACTTGCTAAAAAACTTTCACTTGATATAGAATTTTCAGATAAATTCTCTGATGCTCAAATTATTGGTTCTGCTGCAAGACAATGGAGACAGATTACTGATAAAGATGTAGATATTCTATTAAGAAGCATTGACAAAAACAAAAAGTATCATCGTCTTAGAACAACAGAAGAAGTATCTGAAGTAATAGAAAAAGATATAGAAGAATATCTTGCAAGCAATCCAAGTCTGATTGGAAAAGGTCTTAAGTTAATCGAAAAACAGTTACCAATTGAGAGCGGAAGGATCGATTTATTGTTTGAAGATAAAAAAGGGAATTTAATCCTTGTTGAGGTGAAGTTAAATCGAATAGGACGAGATGCCATTCATCAAATTCAAAAATACATTAATGAGCTGAAATCAAAAAATAAAGGAAAAAAAGTTTCAGGAGTTATAGTTTGTTCTGGCGTTATGCTAGCATATGAAAATGATATTCGTAAACAAAAAGATATACAGATTTTTATTTATGGGTGGAACATGAAAGTTCTAGAATGGTAATTTCTTCAAAACTCGGAGATTTTGAAAATCTCCGAGTTTTTTACTTAACCTAGCAAGCATTTTGAAAATTTAAGCCACTTCCGCAATTCCGTTAAATTATATATAATATACAATTATGGCATCCATTTTAGAAACGCACAAAATCCTCAAAGAAGAAATCTTTGATGCCCTGCACCGCCAAATCATCGCGGGCAAATACGCGCCCGGCGACTGGCTTCGGCAGGAAGATATTGCTTCCCAAATGGGAGTCAGCATGACCCCCGTCCGTGAGGCGTTTGATTTGCTCGTGGCAAAGGGAATTGCGGAGCGAGTCCCCTACCGTGGCGTGCGTGTGCGTGAGATGAATACAAAAGAAGTGGTGGAAGCCTACGGCTTGCGCCTCGTTCTGGAAGCCATCATTGCGCGTGAAGCGGCGACAAATATCACGCCTGAACAAGTGACTGCTCTCAAAAAGGTCATGGATGAAATGGACAGACATGTGGAATTAAGTGAAATGCCACAAGAACGCCAACTCAGCCGCGAATTTCATGCATTGATTGCAGAAGCCTCTGGTAATGCTTTGTTGATTCAACTTTATACGATTGTTTCCAATGCTTTTCCAGATTGGTTATTGTATGAAGCGTTATATCGAAAACCTGAATTGGTCAAAAGCAGTGTCACCCAAACACATGATGAGCATACTGAAATTTTAGATGCTTTGAGAAAAGGTGATGCAGATTTAGCAGTGAAAGTATCTATTGAGCATGTGATGGAATCTGGTAGATGGTTGGAGAAGTATCTCAACGTGCCAGCGAAGTTATTACGAGAGCAAGAAAAACAAGTTTTGCATTTGATGAAGAAAACAAAGTAGGGGCGACCCTACAAAATTATTAAAGTATTTTATTTATGATGGGCGGGTCGCCCCTACATATCAAAGGAGAATTTATTTTATGACCGAAGATTTGGACAAATTATATAAAGACATGGCGCAATGTATTATTGAAGGGGAATCAGAAGTTGCGATTGAACTCGCAAAAAAATCAATTGAATTAAATATGCACCCACTTGATACGATTACAAAAGGATTCGTGGTCGGTGTCAATTACATCGGTGACCAGTTTGGTGCAGGTGAAGCATTTTTACCAGAACTCGTAATGGCTGGTGAAGCCATGAAAGCCGCAGTAGCTGTGCTTGAACCAGAATTATTGAAACTTGGTGAAGCGCGTGAAATGATGGGGAAAGTTGTGCTCGCCACTGTTGAAGGTGATATTCACGAGATTGGAAAAACATTAGTCGGCACCATGTTAAGTGCTTCTGGATTTGAAGTCACTGACTTAGGTGTTGACCAACCCGCCGACAAAATTATCGGCAAGGCTCTTGAGATTGATGCACAAATTATCGGTATGAGTGCTTTATTGACAACAACCATGGTACGTCAACGTGAAGTGATTGAAGAATTAGATAAAGAAGGTTTACGCCCAAGAATTAAAGTCATGGTCGGTGGTGCTCCAATCACACGTGATTGGGCTACCAAAATCAAAGCCGATGGATATTCTGAAGATGCTGTTGGTGCGGTTAAGTTAGCCAAAGAGTTGGTTGGAAAAGCAGATCAGTAAATAGTCTGACAATCTTACTGGTCTAACAGGTCTGATTAGTCAATTAGTTTTTTATTTTATAAATCAATATTAAATCTTTGTGACACTTCGATAAACTCAGTGCAAGCCTTCGTGTCCTTTGCCGTTCGCTGCGCGAAGACGCAGTGTTTAAAGAAAGGTCTTTATGCAACCGAAACTTTTACTCCTGAATGATGAATTGATTGAACGAATTTTAGATGAAGCTTATCAACTGTTATTAAAGCCGGGAGTGAAGGTTAACAATGAAGAAGCGCGAGATTTATTAGGAAGTGCTGGCGCACAAGTTGATAAAGAAACCAGTGTTGTAAAAATCCCAGAACAAATTGTCCGCAAGGCGTTGGAAAGTGCTCCACGCGAGTTTTATTTATACGACGCAGATGGCAACCCGAAGGTCAAGTATGGAGGCGATGCAGTTCATTTTGACCCAGGTTCATCTGGCATCGCCATGTTGAATCCAGAAACATTGGAGCATGATACAACTGAAACTCAACATCTACTTAAATTAATTAAAGTCGCAGAACAATTGTCACAATATGATGCACAATCAACAGCCGTTGTGTGCCATGATGTGCCACAAACAATTCAAGATTCGTATCGTTTGTATTTGGCATTATTGTTTTCAAAAAAACCAATTGTCACGGGCGCGTTTACAAATAAAACTGTGCAAGAAATGATTGACATGCTAGCCATTATGGCGGGCGGACACGAACAAGCAAGAAATAAACCGCGTGCAATTTTTGATGTGTGCCCTGCTCCACCATTGATATGGAGTAACTTTGCATCTGGAAATTTAATTGCATTAGCACGCGCTGGCATTCCTGCTGAAATTGTTTCTGTGCCATTATCTGGCGCGGCGGCTCCAGTCACCATGCTTGGAACAGTCACACAACATACTGCTGAATGTTTGGCAGGCATCACCATTCATCAATTAGCAAAAGCAGGTTCGCCGATTGTTTGGGGTGGCGCGGCTTGTATCTTTGATATGAAAAAAGGTGCAACGCCAATGGGTGCGGTTGAAACAGCTATGCTCGATTGTTCTTATGCTCAAGTTGCAAAATCTTTGAACATGCCAACACATACTTATCTCGGTGCAACCGATTCAAAACTTGTGGATGCACAAGCAGGTCTTGAAAGTGGTGTAACTGCCATGATTGGTGCATTGAGTGGCATCAATATGATTTCTGGTTCGGGCATGTTGGATTTTCTTTCATGTCATAGTGCCGAAAAACTTGTCATTGATGCAGAAGGCATTGCCATGGCAAAACGCATGTTGGGAGGCGTCAAACTTCATACTGAAACTTTAGCAACAGGTTTTTATGATGACAAAATTAATTTCAAAGGTGGCGATTTCTTGAAACAAAAAATAACGATGAAATTATTCCGCGAAGAGCAACATTTACCAAGCAATGTGATTGATAGAGATTCAATGCGCGATTGGAAAAAATCTGGCTCATTGGATGCTTTCTCCCGCGCCAAAGTGATGGTCAATGACTTGCTCGCTTCTTATACTAGACCTGAACTTGATTCTGCTAAAGTGGAACAATTACATACCTTCATGCTTGACCTTGCTCAAAAAGCAGGCGTTGAAGAATTACCCGCTCTCGAAGAATTTCAGATTGCATAAACCATGTTGACCTTAGCCCAACTTCTGCGCATACCAAACGTGGATAACGGCTTAAGATTCAGCATTTCACCTGATGGAAATCAGGTTGTGTTTGCATGGAATAAGACTGAAAAGTGGGAATTACATGCATTGTCATTGCGAGCACAAAGTGCGAAGCAATCTCCAAGTAACGATGAGGTTGCTTCGTCGGGCGAACACCTCCTCGCAACGACATTAGACGGTTCTAAATTTTCTCCAAAACATTCATCTAATAGAAAGCATTTGGCTTATGTCGTTGATTATGACGGCAGTGAGTCATACCATATTATTCTCCACAATCTACAGAACAACTCGATCATCAATCTAACGCCCAATTCTGGCTACGCGCATCAACCAAATTTTGATTTTTCACCTGATGGAAAACAGTTAGCGATTCTTTCCGATGAAAGCGGAAGTTTTGCTTTATATCTTTTGAATATTGAAACGCGTGAAAAAAATTTGTTACTAGACATCCACCGCCCTATTTGGGATGTGGCTTGGTCAGCAGATGGGAAATGTATTGCAGTAGAAGCAGAATCAAAGGCGAGTGATAGAGCGATTTATGTTATTGAATTAGAAAGTAGAAATTGGAAAGTAGTTAGTGAAAACAGTGAGGAATTAAATGCACAACATCCTGTATGGTCGTCGGATTCAAAACATTTATTATTCTCTTGTGAAAATATTGAATGGCACAATATTGGATTGTATGATGTTGAAACCGAAAAAATTAATTGGATAACAGATTCCATTGGGGATGACACACAACCAACAGTTTCGCGAAGCGGAGAATTTATCGGGTGGATTCATGCTGAGGGTTCAAAAACCAATTTTCAATTTAAGAAGAGAGACGGTGAACTTCATCAAGTGAAGGTTGGAGATGGAGTCCATTCGTTTCCGCAAATCATAGAAGATGAAGTTATCTTGATTTATGAAGATGTGAATCATCCACCTGATTTGTGGAAAATTAATTTAGATAATGGCGAAGCCAAGCAATTAACAAAATCAAGTGAAATGAATTTTGATTTTGCACAACCCGAAGAAATTTTTTATGATGATGTACCTGCTTTATTATTTCGTGGCGACAATAAAAAAGCAGTAATCAATATTCACGGTGGACCCAATTGGCATTTTCAGAATATGTGGAATCCATTTGTGAGCGAAATGTTGGCGCACGGATGGACTGTTTTGCAACCCAATTATCGTGGCTCAACAGGTTATGGAAAAAAATGGCAAAACGCAAGTAGATACGATATGGGCGGTGTGGATACAAATGATTGCGTGGCAGGTGTAAAATTTTTAATTGAAAATAATTTGGCAGAAAAAAATAAAATCGCTGTGATGGGACGAAGTCATGGCGGATTTTTAACGATGTGTTGTTTAACGTTTTATCCAGATTTGTTTGCAGGTGGTTCGGCGGTTGTTCCATTTTTGAATTGGATAAAATCACATTATGAATCGCGCGAAGATTTACAACATTGGAATATTGAAAACATGGGTGACCCCGAAGAAAATAAAGAAAAGTGGAAACAGCTTTCACCATATTTCTTTTTAGATAGGGTGAATGCACCAGTGCAATTAATTTGTGGTGGCAATGACCCACGTTGCCCAGCATCTGATTCTATTGATGCACGAGATAAATTAATTGAATTAGGAAAAGAAGTTGAGTTGTTGTTGTATGAAGATGAAGGTCATTCGTTTTTGAAAATTGAAAATATAATTGATTCGGAAGTGAAGAGGATTGAGTTTTTGGATAAAGTACTCGGTGGTCGAGTAGGCTGAGCATTTTTTTTGCGAAGCCATATCGAGACCACCAGTTATTGAAATTATTTTTGTTAACGTGTGGTCTCGATACGCCGCTCGTTTCACTCGCGGCTACTCGACCACCGAGTATATAAATAACAGGAGACTACATGCCATATTTAAAGTTCTTATCTGATGAAGAAGTGCAAGCCATGCACGATGCTACTATGAAAGTGATGGGTGAAGTTGGAATTATTTGGACGCATCAACCAAGCCTTGATATTTTATTAAGTGCAGGTTGTACCATGAATGGCAATCGAGTTTGTATGCCTGAAAATTTAATTATGGATTCAGTTGCTAAAGCAAATAAACGCCCAAAGATTCGCGGACGCAATGGCACTGTCAATGAACTTGGTGGAGGAAATTTATATTTTCATAATCTCGGTGGTGCGCGAGATGTCTTTGATGCACGCACAGGTACACATCATGCCGCTACACATGAAGATTGTGTTAATGCCACACGCGTATTAGATGCACTTCCGAATTGCAATAACGTCACACCATTTTTTACGCCGCCTGATGTTGAAAATGAAATGATGGCGCTATACATGTATCGGCATACATTGTCACATACCACCAAACCCGTGCAAGGACCTGGCATTCAATTTGGTCATGAAGTTAAGTATGCAGTTGAGATGGCGGCAGTGATAGGTATTGAAGCACATGAACTTACACTGTCACTTTCGCCAGTCAGTCCGTTAACCATGCATGATGTCGCCGCACAAGCAATTATGGATATGGCAAATGCTGGAGTCATTCACGCAAATCTTCCCGCACCCACTGGCGGCGCAACTTCACCGATGACGATTACAGGAAGTCTCGTGCAACAAAGTGCTGAGTCACTTGCGCCTCTCGTCCTCGCCCAGATCATGAATCCTGGTTGTGGCGTTGTCTATTGTGGACGCTTGGGTTTGCTCGAACCTCGAACCGGTTTAATTTGGGGCGGCGTTGAGCTTGGCATTTCATCTGCCGCAACTGTTCAACTCGGTCATTATTACGGATTCGCCGTCAATGTGTATGGATTTTCTACCAATGCTCACACACTTGATGCACAAAATGCTTTCGAAAGAGGATTAAACGCTTCTCTCCCCGCCTTAGCAGGGGCTGATGAACTCTCAGGCATTGGTGAAATGGAAGCAGGTGTGATGGGTTCGTTTGCTCAAATGGTTTTAGATAATGAATTAGCAAAAAGTGTACATCGTCAACGCCAAGGTTTATCTGCAGATGCTGAACATTTAGCAGTTGAAGTTATCAATACAGTTATGAATACAAACAGAAATTATTTAGCCAGTAAACATACTCTCAAACATTTACGTGCAGGTGAAATGGCTTTGACTAAGTTAGCTGAACGAAACTCATGGGATACATGGGAAGATAAAATGAGTCGCAAACAAATGGCAGATTATGCAACCGATGAAGCCGAAAGAATTTTGC
>DQGV01000457.1 GCA_003524705.1 Anaerolineae bacterium
TTGTGATGTCGTAAATATTACCACTCGCGCGGGTCCAACCTTAATAAAATCTGAGTCTAATGAAAGATTTATATTGGATGCGGCACCGATTTTTATAGGATTTTCTGACCGCCCCTGCTTGATTCTATTTTGACGCAACGCCTCATTCTTGACCGTCAACTTGGGTGTTTCAGCGGATAAAGTTTTCCCACCTACAAGGATTCCGTCCACGCTCGCTCGTAATTCATCAACCCGTGCCTTATCTCTCACAGACGAAATAGCTGAACCTTTTCTTTCAAAGGTATCAATCTTTCCATCCGCCGTCATGGCGACGTTGATAAAGGTGTAAGGTCGGTTCATTCTATTCTTTGTGTCACCCTGAGCCATGTTCTTGTTCTTTATGGCGAAGGGTCTCTACGATTATCTTAGAGATTCTTCGCTTCGCTCAGAATGACATAATTTAATACGAACTCAAAAAATACCTACTTAACAAATCACTGATATTCACATTCAAAATCTCACGTTGTAGGGCAAAAAAATCTGCGCCTGTGGCATGTTTGTATGAATATCTTCTGACATATTCTTGCAGAAATTTAGAGAAATTTCCATAGCCCATTCGTTCGCGCAGTTCGTCTAAGAATAATGCGCCTTGAAAGTAAACCGCATTTGTATACAGACGGAAGGACTGACCATTATAGATATTTGTATCTACATACCCTGAGGGATTAAAGTAATTGACTCTAAACTGCCACCACCAACTGATATTGGCTGGGTAATTATTTTCGTAAAAGATTCTTTCGCTGTAAGTAGATAATGCTTCATCTAACCACGGTTCCATAGCATAGTCACTGCCTACGAGGCTATACCACCATTGATGCGCCACTTCATGGATTCCGATGGTGGCTAAATTGCTTCTAGCCGTTCCATTGTATTGACTATAAAAATCGGTGGAAAGAAAAATCAAACCATCATATTCCATGCCGTCATCCATATCGGTTTGGACGATGGTCAAGGCTTGGTGTGGATATGGTCCAAATTGTTGAGAGAAAGTATTAATGGCTTGAGAAGAATATAAAGCGACACCTTCCGCACCGCTTTTGTATCCTCCAGCGAAATAATAAGAACGGATAACGATATTGCCAGCGGAAGTTTCGTGAACCAAAAATTCATTACTAGCAGATAATGCCAATGTCCGTGCGCCATATAAACGATAGCGAGTCCATTCGCCATTTGATTCAGGAGATGCTCCCACTGCTAAAGTGACACCAGAATCTGTTTTGATATTCAATTCAATATCCGATGAATCGTAAACAAAATTTTCTCCCCACGGCATAGAGTCATGCAAAACCCAGCCATTTTTGTATGGCACAACAAACGGATACCAATCTACTAAGTTGATTTGGTTAAAGTCATAGCCGAAAACATCATTGGATGATTTTTGCGGAATATTCAGGCTGAAATTCATCACAATCGTTGTGGCAGAATTTGCAGGTAAAGTTTGTGGCAAGTTGAGCGTGAGTCTTTGTCCGCTGAGGTTGTATGAGGAAATGGTTGTGTTGTCTTGTGTGATTGTATTAAGAGAAAATGCCCGATTATATAAATTTGGTGGAACGGCTAACACCAATTCGGATAAATTTATGCCAGTGTTGTTGTAATAGCGAATCGTTTGGTCAACGGCGATTGTTTTGTTTGCAAAGTTTAACGTCGCATACAAGATGTAACTTGGACGTGAAGAATTTGTAGGCGCAGAAGATGTTGCGGGAGCAGAAGCAGATGTCACCGTAGGAGGAGGCGATGTTAAAGTCAATGTTGGTGTTGAGGTTATTGTTGGGCTTATCGTAAATGTTGGAATAGGTGTATCCGTCGAATCGGATGGTTGAAACGGCGTGGAGGTTAAATCTGTGTTTGGTTTTTCAATGGCAACTTGTGCAAATGAAAGTGGCGTGGGTGTAGGCGTGGCAATGGGTGAATTGCACGCGACTATAAAAACAGAAAGTAGAAAGTGAAACGTGAAACGTAATGCGTAATGTGTAATGCGTAATTTCATTGATAAATACTGCGGAAGTATTGATTGAGTAAATCTGAAATATCGGCGCTGGTGTGCGTTCTTAAGATGCGGAAGAAATCGTTGGCTGTGATAATTTTTCCGCGACCTTGATTCAAATAATCTTGCAAGAAAGCGTTGAAGGCTTCATCACCGATTCGTGAACGTACATTTTCAAGAAATTTTGCGCCTTGAAAATAAGTTGCGTTGGTATATGGACGAAAACCTTCGCCTTCATAAATTGGAATATCTACAAAGCCTCCGGGTTTATAAAAATCAATCCGATACGTCCACCACCAACTGACTAAATCGGGATAAACACTTTCGTAATAAATTCTTTCGCTATATGTTGCCAGTGCTTCATCAATCCATGGTTGTAAGGCTTGGTCGCTGGCAACTTGCTCAAACCACCATTGATGTGCGGTTTCATGCACGGCAACAAATGTTAAATAATTTGCTGGTGTGCCATCATATAAATTATAAAAATCTTTGCTCAAATAATAGAAGGCAGAATATTCCATGCCGTCATTAAAGTCACCCATCACAATTGCCAAACTTTTATGCGGATATGTTCCATAGCGTTGAGAAAATACTTGCATAGATTCTAAAGTGGCTTGTAATGCGGCTTGTCCACCACGTTCGTTGAATGGGAAGTAATAACTTGTTAATGTTACATCACCGAATTGAGTTGTTGAAGTTTGAAAATCTCGGCTGGCAGATAATGCAAATGTGCGTGCAGAATTAATTTTATAAGTTATTGAGCCATCGGCTTGAATTTCTGGCACACCACTCGATGCAACAATTGGAGCAGAATCTGGGTTTGCGTATCTCACAGTCACTGCGTAATCTGCCGCGTCATAAACCAAATGCTCACCGTAATACCACGGCTCATGCAAAATCCATTCGCCGTTGATGTTTGGCACAACAAATGGATACCAATTTGTTAAATTAATTTGTCTGCTAGTGTAGCCATAAATGCGCGGGCGTGAAATACTCGGGTCTTCTTGTTCGGCAAATGGCAATGCTAAAGAATATTGAATATCAATGTCAACTGTTTCGTTGGGTGCAAGAAAAAATGAAAGCGGAATATCGAGTCGTTGATTCGTAATTAGGTAATTCGTAATTGCTTCACCATTAATTGAAATACTGGTTAAGTTAAAACTTCCTTGCCATAAATTTGGCACAATCGCAATCACCAAATTATTTAATTGATTTCCCGTTAAATTCGGATACAAAATATTTTGATTCACGCCCACAGTTTTGGCATCGTAATCTATCAAAACGTCTAACGTGTAAATGGCTTTTTCAAGTGCAGGAACAGGAGTCACCGTAGGAAGAGGCGTTTCAGTCGGAAGCGCTGGTGTATCTGTGACGGGTAACGCTTCAAACACAGGGATAGTTGGTGTGGCGACTTCAACATTTGTTTGCGGTGAAGAACAAGCCACAATCAATAGCGTGAGTAAAAATAAAATTTTGTTTCGCATGGGCGCAATTCTACCCTAACAAAAAACCTCCTGTATAACAGGAGGCTATTGTGAAATTAAGGTTTACTCATCCCCCAACAACCAGCCCAGCACACTTTTACGTGGCACAGTCTCTTCAACTCTTGGCATGGCGAGCAAAACGACTGTGATGTTGTCATGTCCGCCGCGTTGATTGGCAAGGTTGACCAATGCTTCCGCGGCTGATTTTAAATCACGTTTAGAACGAATCGTTTCACGAATTTCATCATCCCACACCAAATCGGTCAATCCATCTGTACATAAAAGAATCGTATCACCGGGTTCAAGGTGAAAGCCTTGATTGTTAGTTGATTCTTCGTCGCTTTCGTTATTATCAATGCGTAAGCGAAAATCCACTTCTGGTAATTTCAACCCGCCCAAATGTCGGCGAATCACATGCACGTTGGGATGGTCACGCATTTGTTCTTTGGTAATGATGCCTTTTTCGTAGGCTTCCTGCACCCACGTATGGTCAATGCTGATGCGTTGGATATATTTTCCCCGTAGTAAATAGAGGCGTGAATCACCAATGTAGGCGGTGTAGAGTCTGTTTTCAATAATCCACGCACACGCACAAGTAGCACCCATGCCTTGTTCTTCTTCTTTACCAGCAGAGTGAGAAGCAATGGCTTGGCTAGCATCATGAATGGCACTCTCTAAAATTTTGGTCGGCTTCTTGGCGTTGCTCTCAGCCACATGCATACTAATATAATTGACAGCCAATTCCGCCGCTACTTCACCCGCGCGATGCCCACCAATGCCATCTGCTACCACAGCAAACACAGCCGGGCGTGGGTCATCTTTGGCAATTTGAAAAGATGAAACCGCATAACGGTCTTCATTATTTTTGCCAGATGCCCCAGCATGGCTAAGCGCGGCAATATGCAGGTGAGCAAGTGTTGTACGAATCATTCGTCAATAGGTTGAACAGTGATTTTTGGGGATGAGGGTATCGGTGGCGTTTTAAGCATAAAACGATAGGTCAGTTGACCAAAGTTTACCATATCCCCATGTCTTAAACGGTAGCCCTCGTGGGGGATAGCGTCATAATTCACCCAAGTTCCCCCTACAGAATTGTTATCTAACAGCAAATAACCACCATCATCGGTGATTCGCAAACGCGCATGAATGGATGAAATAGAAGCATCATCCAAAATCAGTGTGCATTGCACAGGGTCAGTACCAAAAATGATTTCAGAATCATTCACAGGAAGCGGCGGTACAGGAGCAAACTGACCATCAGGATTGATTTTTACAAACGATGCAAACGCTTCTTTACTTGACTTTGAACCTGCTTCTGTTTTCTTCGGCTTGGTCTTTCGCTTTTTACTTTTTTCAATTGCTATTTCAGGTTCTTGCTTTAATAAAGGAATTGGTTGAGTAAGTGGGTCATTTTCTGCACGGCGTTCTTCTTGCACAGCCCGCAGAGATAAAAAGCGTAAACGTCCGCTCAACAAAACGGCAAACAAAGCTAAGCCTGCAAAAATGATGGCACCAAATGTTAAAGGTGTGCGATATTTCGCAAGGAATGCCACAGGTCCACTTGGTGGTTTGATAACTGTAACCGTAATCGGAATCGGCAAACTGGTTTTGCTTAAACCAAGTGTATCCACGGCTTCTACCATCACTTGATGTTGCCCACTGGATGAATATTGTGTTAAGTCCCAAGTAAATGTATCGAATGGTTCGGTTGTATTTTCATCAGCAATCATGCCATCCACATACAAAGTAGTTCTTGTTAATGGTCTTGAAAAACCATCTGGAAATTCAATAATGATTTCAATCTCTTGCGTCTCTGGCAAAAGAAGTTCGGTATTAAATGGGTCATATTCTGGGGCTTGACGTGTGATTTGTAAGTTCGGTGAAACCGGGAAAGGATTCGGTGGTTGAACATTTAAATTAAATACTTGTTCAATAGAATTTACTACACCTAAAGATGGTGTATTCACTTGCACATTTATACGATGCTCGCCAGAACTATTTAAACGCGATGTATACGAAAGCAAATAGATTCTGCGAAGCCCAGCGAAATACACTTCAAGATCTGGGAAGCGTTCAATGCCAGAATATTGGAACATCGTTCCGCCCGTTTGAATGGCGAGGTTATTAAAAATTGCGGCACTGGTATTGGTGAACGTTGTATCTGCATCTACATACCAAACGAAGATGCGAATATTGCTTTGTATAGCGCGTTGAATAATCGGTTCAAGTGCAGATGCTAAAGCAGGGTCTGGCATTTCGGGTGTGATGAATAAAATTGCCCGCTTCATACCTAGACGCGGTGTTTGAGCACTGACAACATCCAATGCTGTGACTAATGATTGCAGATTCGGCACTGCCACACGAAAGTCTGGGTTGAAGCCATTTATGGCAGTGATAAATTCTGCCGCAGGGGCATGATTAATAATTGGACCTGCTTGGCTGACTAAACTTAAATCATCGGGCAAATCAGCTGGGCGGCTTTGTGCCCATTGTGCAATCACTTGCGCAACGCGTTGAAAACGTGAAATTCCGTTGGCATCACGTGCATCTAAAGGTGTGCCTTGATTGACTGCAACGGTCAGTTGCAGTGGAATCATCATCTCGGTAAGCGAATCAACTGGAAGGGTTTGACCATTTTCAAGTACTGTAACAGCTTCCCCCGTAAGTCCAGAGGCGAAAAATTTCTGCGCGTCGAACACATCTAAAAATCCAGTCATGGTTGGAAATGCAGAAGTCTCCACATTGTATAAAGTGACTGTGGCTGTGTTTTGTTGCGCGTTTACATTTGAGAAAACGCTTAACAAAAGAATCAAACTAAAAATGATTGAAAAGGTCTTACGCATTTGCCTCAGACAAAATTGGCGTGTTGCTTTCATCTTTTTGTTTTGTAACTCGCAAATACACCAAAGTCCAAACTGAATCTGTATATGTGATTAATACGCCATTCAAGAACCATGCAATGGGGCTATAGCACAATAGGAAAACGCCAGCGAGGATAAACGGTTGCCATGACGTGATGTTGCCCTCAATGATTGAGAACATAAATGGCACGACGATTAAAAAGGTAGGCAGTGCAATAATGATGCCAATGATAAAACTGAGGATGAAGAGTACAATGCCAACCACAATTAAGCCGATGATATTTTTTGTGAACACTTCCCAACCACGTGATAAGGCAGGGAATATGCCCATGTCTTCTATGAGAATGGCGCGCGAGACTTGCAGGTTATATAAATTGAGGAGGATTGAAATAAGGAAGAGACAGCAACAAAATGCGATGAAGAATAAGAAAAGACTTCCACCAATCAGGGCTTCGCTATTAAAACCTTCAATCGAAAATACAAAGATGACTACGCCTATGATAAGAAACAAGAAAACTGGCAAAAAGATAATTAAACTTGACAAAAATAGCCGCCAGAAATATTTTAGGCTTTCTGAAAATAATTCGCCAAATTGAATTTTCTCTACACCGTTCTCAGCATGGACGACTCCACGGGCTAAGCCTGCTGTGCCGACCAAAGATAAAAATATTTGCAAAGCAATCATAATCAGAACAAAAGCAATGAATGCAAAAATAATCCAAGTATTTTGTTCAAACCAAGTTTCAATACGACTGAAAAAGTCGGCAAGTTGATTTTTCATTTCAGGTGAGAATGGATTATCGCCATTTCCGCTACTGTCACTTGAATTTGAGTTGCCACCATTGCCTCCCCTACCGCAACTGGCGAGCATCCCAAACAGCCACAGGATTTTATACTTCCAAGTGATTTTGCCTGCACGGGTGAAGACTTCTACAATGTCAAAATTCATATTTGCTTCCTTTGTTAGTAGGTCACATTTGAAGCGTGACCTACTAAATCATAACCTGATTTTCACCTTTGTGTGTGAGGCGTATATAGGTTAAATCCAGTGCGGTTTTCAGTAAGGTTTGAGAAATCGCCGAAATAAAAGCCATAATGGGGAAGAAGATACAGGCAAATACAACACTGACCCAGATTAATATCTCACTTCCAGTTTCTGAAAAAATGGGGAACACCATTAATGGAATAAACATTGGAAACATTAAGAAACTAAAAATAAGCGTAACGCCAAAATAAACAATGACTGTGATTATTATATATTTCCAAATATGGTCGCGCACAATTTCAAAGCCGCGTTTGACTGCATCCCAAGCATTTAAATTTTCGGTAATCACGGCAGTATGTGCGGCTTCTAAAACCCCGATAACAAGAAACATAAAAGGTGTTAGCAATAGCATAATGGGTTGCAGACATAAAGAAGCCAATCCCATTGTGACCATCGTTGCCGCAAAAACAAATCCCAAAAAGATGGCGAAGATTAATCCAACAGAGAATTGGATAATGACAAAAACACCAAGTTGACGCCAAAAATATGCACGGCTATCTTGGAGCAAATCTATAAATTTCAATGAACCTTCGCCTTTCTCAACACGGACAATACCTAACGTCACTGCTGAGAGGGCAAAGATTTGTAAAATTGTAGAGATGATTGTAATTGCAAAAACAAGTACAAAATAAATAATGACAATCAATGCACTGATTTCTGGTGTTTGTGCTTCCTCAAAAAAATAGACATATAGAAAAGCAATCGGAAAAATCACAAAAGAAAACAACATAGGTATAGTGAGAATCCCCCAAAATACTTTATGCTTCCATGTGATTTGAAATGTACTGGTTAAGATGTTGCCATAATCAAAGTTCATATCATCTCCCAATAATCATAAATCGTAAATCAAAAATTGAAATCATTCCCATTCAATTGTGGCGGGCGGTTTACTCGTAACATCATACACCACGCGATTAATTCCTTCCACTTCATTCACAATACGGCTCGACACTTTTGCAAGCAAATCGTATGGCAAACGCGCCCAATCGGCTGTCATAAAATCATCTGTGGTCACGGCTCGAATCGCCACTGCTTCTTGATAGGTTCTTCCGTCACCCATCACACCGACAGATTTCACCGGCAATAAAACCACAAACGCTTGTGATGTTTTTCCATGCTTGCCTAAAAATCCTGCATTCAATAATTCATCTTGTAAAATTTTATCGGCGGCGCGTAAACGAGAAACTCGTTCGTGTGTGATTTCTCCCAAACATCGCACTGTAAGTCCAGGTCCGGGGAAAGGTTGTCGCCACACTAAATTTTCATTCAAACCCAATGCTTCGCCAACCAAACGTACTTCATCTTTGAACAACATTCTCAATGGCTCTACCAATTCAAATGACATGTCTTCAGGTAAGCCACCCACGTTGTGATGCGTTTTTATTTTTTCAGATTTACTATGATGTGACGCAGACGATTCAACTACGTCGGGGTAAATTGTTCCTTGCACCAGAAACTTGACATCACTCCCCAGCCGCTTTGACTCACGCTCAAAGATGCGGATAAATTTTTCCCCGACAACTTTTCTTTTCTGTTCAGGGTCAGTTATCCCTGAGAGCGAAGCGAGGAATTCATCACTTGCATCAATGGTGATTAATTCAGCACCAAGCCCATCACGGAACGCGGAGGCAACTTCTGCGCCTTCGTTATGACGAAGCAAACCTGTATCCACAAACATGCAAATGAGTTG
>DQGV01000219.1 GCA_003524705.1 Anaerolineae bacterium
GAAGAATGAAAAGACTACGCGCGGATTTTCTTTTGCAAAAACTCGCGGCGTTTGCGAGATGCGTCTACGCTGAAGACGGTAAGCAAAGAGAAGAATAAAAGCAGAGCAATCGTTTCCATGTTTGTATGATACAACTATTTATTTATGATGCACTTAAGAAGTAGTTAACAACTGGTAAACATAAATGCAAATTGTGAATCTATCAATAATGAAAGTTTTTATTTTACTTAGTCTCGTGGGGAATTGAAAAATAAAACGTACTGCCTTTTCCTAATTCACTTTCCGCCCAAATTTTTCCTTTGTGCGCTTCTACAATATGTTTTGCAATAGATAATCCTAAACCAGTACCAGAACCTGTGCGTGATGAATCAACTCGATAGAATCGTTCAAAGATTCGGTTGAGACTTTCTGACGGGATGCCGATGCCTGTATCTTTGACAGCGAATCGGATACCATTATCAATTGATTCAGCAAACAAACTGATTTCCCCGCCTGATTTTGTGAACTTGACTGCATTGTGAATCAGATTCACTAACACTTGTTCCAAACGGGCATGGTCTGCACGTAAGGTGGATATACTGTCATCGCAATGGACTGTAATTTTTAAATTCGCACGCTCGGCTTGTGCATTCATTCTTTCTGCCGCTGAGTAAATTAAATTTTTGGGTGTAATCGGCGCAAAATTTAATTCCACCTGACCTGATTCAATGCGCGATAAATCTAATAACTCTTGCGTCATTTGAGTCAACGCATCAACTTCGGTATGAATTCTATCTAAAAATCTTGGACCTGCTTCTGCATCTGAAAACGCACCATTTTGTAAAGTCTCTGTCAATGCTTTTAATGAAGCAAGCGGGGTTCTTAATTCGTGTGACACATTTGAAATAAAATCTCGTCGCACGGTTTCAAGCCTGTGCACGCGCGTCAAATCTTGTGCGAGCAATAAACTTCCGCTTTCGTATTTATCTGGAATGACAGTCAATTGCAAAAATTGTTTTTTTGTAGGCAATTCAACCGTTTCAATTTGAATCAAACGAGTTTGTTGACAACGTCGCCACGCTTCAATTAATTGAAAATTACGAATCACTTGTGCAATCGTTTGTTGAATCGGGTTTTGCACATCAAATAATTTTCGCGCGGCAGGGTTGGCGAATTGCACACGTCCATCAGCATCGGCAATTAACACGCCATCAGTCAATTGTTCTAATACAGTTGCAAGACGGGCATTTTCTGCATTCAGATTTGCACGTTCAATATTAAAAATAGATTGTAGAGAATTAACAACACTTTCTAAACTTTCTAAATCTCTGATATTTCTTGAAAAATTATTTTGATTGCGAATGGCTTGTGCATATTGATTGATACGTTTTCTTAAATCATAATATCGCCACGCAAACCACACGGCGATTATTAATAAAACCAGAATAGGGAAAAATTCAATCGTTGCTATCACAGATTATGATTTTAACCTTCAAAGCGATAGCCCCCGCCTCTTACTGTGACAATTCGTTTTGGTTCAGCCGCGTCGACTTCTATCTTCTGCCTCAGCCAACGGACGTGTACATCTACTGTGCGACTATCGCCAATATAATCCCAGCCCCATACTCTTTCTAAAATAAATTCGCGTGAAAGCATTTGGCGGCGATGTTCAGCGAAGAATAATAGCAATTCATATTCTTTCGGTTTAAGTTGCACGGGCTTGCCATTTAATGTCACTTCATGGCGAGTTAAATCAATCGTCAAATTTTCAAAAGTCAATGTTTCGTGTTTCACAGGCTCAACAGACTTGCTCATCTCTTCTCTTAATAAGCGAGTTCTTCTTAATTGTGCTTTGACTCGTGCTATCAATTCGCGCATTGAAAATGGCTTGGTCAAATAATCATCTGCCCCAACTTCTAAGCCGACGACTCGGTCTATTTCATCATCTCTGGCGGTCAGCATCAAAATGGCAGTGGACATTTCTTTGCGAAGGATACGGGCGACTTCAAAGCCGTCCATTTCAGGGAGCATGATGTCTAGCACGATTAAATCAGGTTTCATTTTGCGAGCAGATTCTAAAGCGTATCTTCCGTTGCCAATGGTTTCAACCTGATAGCCCTCTTTTTTCAAGTTATAGGCTAATGTTTCTTGTAATGCGAGTTCGTCTTCTACGACGAGAATTTTTTCTGCCATATTTTTGACTATATCATTAAAGGCAGAAAACATTTGTTAATATGAAGTTACGTTTTGTTAATGAGGGGTTAAGAGGTTACAGGCTAGCGAATTGTTATTTTTTGCGAAACAAAATTGGCAAGGTGATGATTAATACAATCACAATACCCATGATAAGGATTCCGTCTGTGGAGCCGATTTCGGAATCTGATAATGCGGTGGGGGTTGGGGTAGGCTGTTGAATCATTACCCCAGCACTGGCAGAGACAGTGAATGCTTCGGCGGAGATAAAGTTTGACGCGGCAAGAGCAAGCGTCAACGTGATTAAAAGAAGCGCGATAAGTCCTACGAAGTACGTTTTCATAGTGGATTCTATATAATTGTATCACTGGTCAATTTTGGATGAATATCAAACAAATTCGCTTGAGTACTTTATAATTGCTTTGTTGGCTGGTTAGCATAAAGGCTTGCTTGTACCTTTTTGCACTTTCGATGTATAATTCGCCAAACTTGGAGACCACAATGAATTTAATTTTGAAGAAAGGGTTTGTAGTTTCGATTTTTTGTTTTTATGATTTTCAACGTTGTTGCAAACTATTTTCTGTTGATGGTGATTCAAGTTACAAGCAGTAAGATATCTTAAGCCGTCGCCGTTGATTTGTTCGCGGCGGCGTTGCGCTTAAAGTTTACTTTAGGAGAATCCATGTTAAAAAAGATTTTTAACTGGCTGATACAACCGATAGGGTTGATTGCAGTGGGTATTGCTTTCCTTTCGGTGTTTAGTGCGGCGGTGTATGGGATTTCGCTTACACAACAAACGCCGCCTCAGCCGATTGAGTTTCCGCATCAAACGCACGTGCAATTTGGGATTCAATGTTTGTATTGTCATCCCGGTGCGGCAAAGGGACCTGCGGCGGGGATTCCATCACAAGCCAAGTGTTGGGCGTGCCATAATCAAATTGAAAAAACTGCAACGAGTGAATTACTTGCACCATTAAAAGATGCTGTGTTGAATGGCGAATCGATTCAATGGGTGCCGGTAGCCATTGTGCCAGATTTTGTGCAGTTTAATCATCGTGCGCATGTGGCGGCAGGCAAAAATTGTGAAGATTGTCATGGTGATATGAGTAAGGTGAATATTGCTGAAAATCCGCAGGTGATGAATATGGGTTGGTG
>DQGV01000026.1 GCA_003524705.1 Anaerolineae bacterium
GCGTGGAAAAAACTTAGGGATTGTCTTTCAATTTTTTCAATTGTTTCCAACATTAACACTATTGGAAAATGTCATTCTGCCAATGGAGTTGAATAATCTCTATACGAAAAGTGAACGCAAAGAACGGGCTATGGCTTTACTCGAAAAAGTGGAGATGACACAACAAGCGCATAAACTTCCTTCGGCTGTTTCAGGTGGGCAACAACAACGTGTGGCAATTGCTCGCGCTTTAGCCAATGACCCGCCTTTGATTGTCGCCGATGAACCCACAGGTAATTTAGATTCAAAAACAGCCACGAAAATTTTTTCACTATTTGAAGATTTGGTTGCTTCGGGAAAGACAATCTTGATGGTGACTCATGATAGTGACCTCGCCCGCCGCGTGAATCGTACTGTTTTAATTTCAGATGGCGAAGTGGTTAATGAATATTTTGTCAGAGCGTTATCAAAATTAAATCAAGACCAGTTGGTAGAAATAGCAAGGCGCGTCAAACCGCAGACTTTTCCGTCGGGTGCGAATATTATCCGCGAGGGAGAGGTTGGAGATAAGTTTTATATTTTGTTAGATGGCAAAGCGGATGTATATATCAAAGAACCTGGCGGAACTGAAGTAGCCGTTAATCAACTTGGGCGTGGACAATATTTTGGCGAAATGGCATTGCTCGGAAACGGAATCCGCACTGCGACGGTGAAAGCATCTGCTGAGGGTGCAGTATCAGTTGTTGCTTTAGATAATGAAGCGTTTAATAGTCTCATTGCTGATTCACGCACATTAAGAGAAGAGTTGACGGGCATCATCGAAAAAAGAAATATCTATAATCAATTGCAAGCGATTTCATCTTTCAATCAAACAACGTTAGCAGAAATTCTCAAACAGATGAAACCGATTCAATATGAATCGGAACATGAAATCATCAAGCAAGGTGATGTCGGAAAAACTTTTTATTTGTTGCTTGATGGTCAAGTGGATATTTTGGTAAAGAATGAATATGGCGAAGAAGTGCGTGTGAATCAATTAAGCAAGGGTGCATATTTTGGTGAGATGGCAATGATGGGCGATAAACGCCGCCAAGCGACGGTGCGCGTGAGTAAGGGGAAATTTGCAAAAGTGATTGAGTTGACTGCTGAAGAATTTGAAAAACTCACAGAATCATCTGCTGAATTTAAAACTCACATACAAAAAGTTGCTGGTGTACGCAAAAAAGAAATTGAAGGCAGTAGCAAACGCAAGGTGCGAAAATGAGTGTTCGTGCAAAAAAAATCTTTCGTGATGTAACTGTCAACAAAGCGCGCAGTTTGTTGATTGTTTTTGCTGTGGCGATTGGTGTTGCGGCATTTGGTTTAATGTTGACTGGGCGGATTGTGTTGGAAGAAAATTTACGTGACGGCTATGCGGCGACAAAACCCGCTCAAACGATATTGTCACTTTCAGCATTTGATGATGATTTGTTAAATAATATTCGTGAATTAGATTATGTGGAAGAAAGTTTTGCTTTCCGTTTAGACTCTGCCCGCCTCCAATCTTCAGGTGATGTTTGGTTAAGCATGGAAATTTATACTTTGCCTGAGTTTGATTCAATCCCACTCAACAAATTAAATTCAGAAGATGAGTTAACAACTCCCCCTCTAAATTCTATTTACCTTGAACGCTCGTTGAATAATGTCATGCAAGTCGGTGATTCAATTACTGTTGAATTATTAAATGGTGAGTTGCATACACTTACTGTTGTGGGCTATGTCAATGACTTGTCTCGTCTGCCATCTGAAATTAGTTTAACAGGCGTTGGTTACATTTCACTTGAAACAGCCGAAGAACTTGGTTTTGAGAATCAATATAATCAACTAGCCATTTCATTTGTTAATGCATATTCAAGAGCCGAGATTGAAAAAGAAACCACAAAATTAATTACAGAAATTGAAGATGCAAATTATTTTGTCTTACGTGCTTCAATTCCACAACCGAATAAATATGTTTTAGGCGATAACATGACTTCGGTTTTGTTTATCTTAAACGCATTAGGTATTTTGACATTAATCTTGAGTGCATTTTTAGTGACGAGTGTCATGTCGGCTGTGATGTCTCAACAAATTCCGCAAATCGGGATTTTGAAATCTTTGGGTGCGCGTATTTCGCAAACCATGTCTATTTATTTTCAAGAAGTGTTATTGTTTGGCATCATCGCATTGATTCTTTCTATTCCAATGGGATTAATCGGCGCATATTTTCTCGCCGATGGCGTTGCTACGGGAATGAATTTTGATGTCACTCAATTTTATTTACCAACACAAACTTTAATCTTACAAGCCTTTAGTGCTTTGCTTGCGCCTTTGCTGGCTTCGTTGGTTCCAATTATTTCTGGTTCGCGCATCACCATTCGAGAAGCAATCAGCAATTACAAACCTGAAAACACAAAAAGTGCAAGCCGCTTTGGCGATTTGCCTCAACTCGTCAATTTATCCATTCGCAATACATTTCGTCGCAAAGGTCGTTTGATATTAACATTTTTTGCTTTGCTACTTGCAGGCGCAATGTTTATTGCCATCATAGGTATTCGACAATCCATGCGCAATGCAGTTGCTGAACTGCAAGGTGATTTGAATTACGACATCAGTTTTGATTTTGCTCAAGCGTATCCAATTGAGTCAATCGAAGATGAAATTGAACAAGTAAATCAAATTGAATCAATTGAAACATGGGCAGTCAATGATGCGCGACTTGTTATCAACGACGAACATCAAACTGGAAGCATTATTATGTATGGCGTGCCAGAAGATACCATAATGGCGCAACCTGCTGTCATTCACGGTACATGGCTTGATGAAAATATCACGCGCGGAATTTATGTCAACGCCGATTTTATGGATTTATCACCCAATCTAAAAATCGGTTCGGTTATCACATTAAATATCAATGGCAAACAAGAAGAATGGACTATCGTCGGCTCAGGCGGTCGCGGATTTATTCCGACTGCTTATGTTTTTTATGATGACTTAACTGAACAAACAGGTTTAGATGGCTTCGCAAACCGCCTCGTTATACAGACGGGTCAATCTGATTCTGTTTCTCAATCTCGAATCCAATCTGACGCATTGTCTCACCTAGCAGAGAATAACTTCTTCGTCGTCAACTCGCAAACCACGACTCAACTCAAAGAAACCACTGCCGCTCAAATGGATATTTTAATTATCTTATTACTAGCCATGGTGATTCTTATCGCAGTCGTCGGTGGACTTGGTTTAGCGATTACGATGAGTTTGAATGTCATTGAACGCACTCGTGAAATTGGAATCTTGCGTTCGTTAGGCGCACAAAATGGGGTTGTAAGACGCGTTGTGATTATTGAAGGCTTGGTGATTGGATTAATCAGTTGGGCAATTTCTATTCCATGCTCTATTCCACTTGCAATATGGCTTGGAAATTCATTAGGCAACTCCCTGCTCGCCAGACCTTTAGATTATATTTTTTCAATCCCTGCTTTATTAACTTGGCTCGGATTAACCGTTTTCATCTCAATCATCTCCAGCATCCTACCTGCTCAATCCGCCGCAAAGTTGACGATACGTGATGCGTTGGTGTATGAATAAATTCTTGTAGGGGCGACTTGCGAGTCGCCCCTACCGAATCAAATTGAAATTTTAGAAAATGTCTCGCCGAAAATTAATCCGCGAACATGGTCTGAGGATAAGAAAGAGTGTGGGAATCCCAAATCAATTGGACTTGAGTCATTGAGGCGTTGCATCTGTTCTTGAGTCAATTCAAAATCTAAACATCCCAAATTATCTTTCAAATGTTTTTCACTGCGTGCGCCAATGATTGGAATTATATTTTTTGACTGTTGACGCGCCCAATTGATAGCAACTTGTGAAGGCGTGCCGTTAACTTCTTTAGCAATATCCATCAATAACGAAGCAATCTTTTTTATTTTTTCACTCGTATCACTTGAACGTTTGGGTTCATCGGTTGGAGAATTATATTTTCCAGTTAACTCACCGCCTTCCAAAACGCCCCAAGTTAACACAGACATATCATGTGCAGTTGCCATTGGAATTAAATCGCGTTCAAGCGCACGATCTGCAATGCTATAAGGTGCTTGCAAAGCAACCAAACGTGACCAACCTCTTAAGTCAGCAAGGGTATTGGCTTGTGACACAACCCATGCAGGCGTATCAGACATGCCAATATATAAAATTTTTCCGGCACGCACAAGGTCATCTAAAGCACGCATCACTTCTTCAATCGGTGTCACATAATCCCACATGTGCAAATAAAATAAATCAATATGGTCAGTGTTTAATCTTTGCAAACTTCCCTCAATCGAACGCATCATATTCTTACGATGGTTGCCACCAAAATTTGGGTCTGATTTTCTTTCAGTTAAAGTATATTTTGTTGCAATCACAAAATGGTCGCGGTCACTTTTTGTAAACTCACCGATAAATTTTTCGCCTGTGCCATTTGTATAGTTATTTGATGTGTCAATAAAATTTCCATCAGACTTTATAAACAAATCAAACAATTTTTTACTTTCATCTTTTTCAGCACCCCAACCCCAATCATTACCAAACGTCATCGTGCCGAGACATAATTCCGAAACTCGTAATCCGCTTTTTCCTAAAAGTTTATATCGCATGTTGACCTCCAATTGATGAATGACTCTTCCATAATTTTTGAAGTGATTCAATTTCCTTCCAGCCTTCACCTTCCTTCACACGCTTCACTTCTAGACTAGTGAAATAGGTATCTAATACTGCCGCTCTTTCTTGCGCCAATGGCGGATTGCAATAATCTTCCTCTTCCCAAATTGCAAAACTGGAATCATGTTCATCAAGCCGTGCATTATCTAATCCATATTGCAATGCTTGACCAAACGGTTTCATCTTTTTAATTTCGCCGCTGTCAAGTCGATTACGTAATTCACTTAATAAGTTTTGATGATATTTTGCTTTGACAAGGTAGTAAGCCATTTTGTTCTCCTCTCATCACGTTACAAACGTGACCTACAATTTCTCAACTGCTAACTGAAGTTCCGTCACATATTGATTTGATTCTTGCGCCAGATATGTTTGTGGAAGTTCAAATTCCAAACCATCTGCTCCATATTTCAAATAGATTTCTCGAATCAGTCCTTTCATCTGATACCCATTTGAATCTATCCAATTTAATAAAGCATTATAGGCTTGACCAATATTCAAATAATTCCCCACATGAATCACACATGCTACTTTAAATTGCTTCGGCGTTTTTCGCACCCGAATTGATTCGTTTTCTGGAATTGCATATTTCAATGGCACACACACTTCACAATCAATTTCTTCATCTCGATATTCATCGTCATAATAAATTGTGAAGGGAGGTTTATCGGCACGGGCATTTTCGTACCCAGCAATGTATATTTCCACTAAATCAAACATTTCCTGAATACGATTATCATCTTTTGCAACTTCTCGATACGTCCCAACCAATTCTGATTCAATATCTCGCAAAATAACATCATATTTTGTATGATTTGCCGCTTGGTTCATTTGCTTGATCTGCGCTTCTAGACGAGACAACCTCTCTTGTTCTGTTTGCATTTGTTGTTCTACGTCAGCACGTTTGAGTTTTAACATCCCCAACAACTGCTCTGCTGAAACATCTTCATCTAACATCTCAGCAATTTGCTCAAGCGAAAAACCTAAATCACGCAATGCGATGATGCGATTCAAACGTGGCAATTGATCCGCTGAATAATAGCGATAGCCTGTAAACGAATCCGTTTGCGACGGAGTCAAAAGACCGAGTTGGTCATAATGCCTCAACATCCGCACCGATACGCGGCTCAAACGCGAAAACTCACCTATCTTGAACATGGCTGTAATATACACTCTTACATAGTGTTAGAGTCAAGGGGGTAAATTATAATGATGACATGACTCGCTGGCTTGACCCTCAACCTGTAGAAATCCCCGCTTCTTTTTCTGACCTCAACCTGCCTCTACTCATTCAGCAGACTCTTCTCCGACGCGGAATCAACTCAAAAGAAGAAGCCGAAACGTTTTTATATCCCGAAAAAGTTTTATCAACGCCGTTTCCAAATATTGAATCAGCAGTTGAAATTATCAATCATCATATTGAGCAAAAAAATAAAATTTGCGTGTGGGGAGATTTTGATGTCGATGGACAGACATCTACCGCGGTGCTTGTGCAAACTTTACAAGCATTAAATGCCAATGTGATCTATTACGTTCCAATTCGCGGAAAAGAAAGTCACGGCGTACATGTTGAATCACTGACTCGCATCATTGATAACGGCGCAAAATTAATTCTTACTTGTGACACAGGCATCACTGCCCACGAAGCGATTGATTTTGCAAATGCACATGGAGTTGATGTCGTCATAACAGACCATCACGATGTAGGTGAAACATTACCCAATGCGAAAGCAATTATCAATCCAAAATTGTTGCCAGAGAATCATCCATTAAAAACTTTAGCAGGTGTTGGCGTTGCGTATAAACTTGCCGAAGCATTGTTAGAAAATAGGGAATCGGGAAATGGGAATCGGGAGTTATCCGACTCCCAAGTTACGAATCCCGAATCCCTTTTAGATTTAGTTGCATTAGGTTTAATTGCTGATGTCGCCTTACTAAAAGATGAAACACGCGCCCTAGCAAAAAAAGGAATTGAGCAATTAAAAAACACAAATCGGCTTGGATTAAAAACTATCGCTGAGTTATCAAATACGAAATTAGAAACACTGACCGAAGAAACGATTGGATTCACATTTGCACCACGATTAAACGCTTTAGGCAGATTAGGTGATGCAAATCCCGCCGTTGAATTATTGATTACAAATGATTCAGCACGCGCGCGAGTTCTCGCAACACAAATTGAAGGCTTGAATGCCCAACGAAGATTATTGACTTCGCAAGTTTATCAATCTGCTGAGGCGCAATTAAAAGAAAATCCAAAACTGTTAGATGAACCTGCGATTGTTTTATCGAATCCCAGTTGGCCTGGTGGCGTAGTGGGCATTGTCGCAAATAAATTGGTCGAGCGTTATCACAAGCCCGCGATTCTTTTAAATGAATCAGATGATGGAATCTTGCGCGGCTCAGCACGTTCGATTGAAGGCTTACATATTACCGAAGCCATTGCTTCACAAAAAAATATTTTGCTTGGCTTCGGCGGTCATCCCATGGCGGCAGGACTTTCACTCAAAAAAGATGATTTGCTCCAATTCCGCAAAGGACTTGGCAAAGCACTTGAAAAGCAAGCTAAAGAACTTTCTATATTGTTTCAACTTGAAGAACCAACACTTCAAATTGATGCGTGGCTTGATTTATCAGACCTCAACATTGACTTTGCTGATTCATTGGAAATGCTCGCGCCATTTGGAGAGATCGGAAGAGC
>DQGV01000222.1 GCA_003524705.1 Anaerolineae bacterium
ATCACCAACATCATGTCCGTACGTGTCGTTGATGCTTTTGAACTGGTCAACATCTGCCATGATGGCGGAGAATTTTTTGTTTGCATTGATAGATTTTTCAAATTCTACTTTCCCTAATTCGATTAACCCACGCCGATTGTAAATTGCAGTGAGTGGGTCAATGATGGCTTGCTCTTGTTTTTCTTTGAAGATGCGCGTATTTTCGAGCACCACAGCTACTTGATTTGCAAATATCAATGCCAAGTTTGCATCTTCTTCTGTAAAACTATTTGGCTTGGAACTATCTATTGCTAACAACCCAATCGTTTTATCTTGTGCAATGAGGGGTACACCGAGCCATGAATGAATATGTTGATTTTGTAATTCACGAAAGGCATTATATTTTGATCGAACATCTCCAAGAATATACGGTCTGTTGGTTTCTACTACTACAGTATTGGGGTTATTGCCCGGGATTGGAAAACGCATTTCAAGCACTTCTTTAAGCATTTCAAAACCACTACCACCCACAATTTTTAATTCATTATTTTCTATGAGTTGTACAGAAGCACTATCGTAAGGAATCACCAGTTTTAATTGTTCTAGAATTCGGGCTATGGCTTGGTCAGGTTCTAAGGTTTCACTAATTGCGGCACTGGCTTTACGCAGGTTTTCAGATTTCACGGCACGATGCTTGGCTTCTTCTACGGCTTGGAATTTTTCTAGCGACAATGCAATCAAAGCAGAGGCTTGCTCACAAATAGAAATTTCATCGCTACTGAATTTATGTGATTGATGAAAAGTAAGAATCACAGCACCTAATTTTTTTTGTTCAGCAATCAGTGGAAGTGCCAAAACAGATTGCGTTTGAGCAGGTGATTGATGAATATTTGCTTGTTTGGCGGCATCTTCAATCACAAGTGTATGCCCGGCTTGTAAGACCATTTCTGTAAATGTGCGTTCTCCGGGCTTGGTTTGAATAGATGTGTAAATATCTTTTTGCGGTCCATACGCCGCAATTGGCGTTGGAATTTTATTGGTTTCATCCCATGTGGTTAAAAAACAACCATTAGCATTCACCAATTCTCCCAAACGCTCTACGATGATGTTCGCCATTTCTTTTATATCAGTGGCTCTTAAGGCAATCTCTACAATTTCATGCAACAATGCCAGTGTGCGTTGACGGTTAAGTAACTTTTGTTCTGTGCGTGCACGCGCTTCAGCCGCGCCAAAAATATTTGCCGCCAAATAAAAGGCTTCTAATTCAGAAGCACTCCAAATTCTTTCATATCTACATTCATCAAACACGATAAAGCCCCACCAGCGAAAGTCAACAAAAATAGGCACAACTGCAATCGAAAGGCTTTCTCGGTCTTTATAAAAATCTTGTTCTGATTGTGGTAAATTTTTGACGATGCCGTCAATCACCAAGCCTTGAGAAAGCCAATCTTCCCATCTGCCAAGTCCGCTTTTGCGTAAAGGCACATGCCGCAAAGAAAGATTATCAAGTTGTGGCGTTACAGTAAGCGATGCCCACTCATAACACAAACTTGAATGAACCACATTATTTTCATCAAGATAATTCATCGCCACCGAAACACGGCTCACATCTGCCGCTTGCCCAATTTTTTCCAAAACACTAGGAATATTCTGCTCCCACACCGATTCTCGCAAAAATTGTTCTGCCGCCAAACTAATAGACGACATTAATAACTCACGTCGCCTTAACATGTTTTCGGTTTCTTTTCTTTCGCTGATGTCATGCAAAACGAGCATTTTATCTGGTTGGATTAAACTTTCCGCTGGCTTCGGCGTTGTGACAGGAGACACGCTTAATTCATACACTCGTGCCTGCTTCCCCTCCCCAACAGTTACTTCCGTTTCAACATCTGTCTGTGAGATATACGGAATCAACTTTTCTGCATAGGTTGGCGAAATCTTCTCAAACGGCTGACCAATTGCTTTTTCTTCAGGTATTTTCAATAAATGTTCCGCAGTGGCATTAATATATAAAATCCGTTGTTGCGGATTTAGCACAATCACACCATCTTTCATGTTTTCTAATATCGTAATGTGTTCTAAAGGAAGCACTTCTAGTAAACGATATTTTGTAATTGCCCAAGAAAGGGCGGTAGCCGTAGGCAAAAAGAATAATGGCGTCAGGTCTAAATTTTTGATGAAACCACTACCAGTTACATACAACACACTTCCAATGAGCGGAAAGAAAATACTCACAATCACGAAACTAATTTGTACGCGATACACCCCTGGTCTTTGAATAAATTCTAAAATTAAGACAACACTAGCAATAATCAAAAGCCCATAAGTATAAAGTGTATGAAACCAAAAGAAAGCATTGAAATCAATTTGAAGTAACGTCAGCCCGCCTGATTCGATAAGCATTGCGTTATTCCACATCAGATGATGAAATTCATTCGTCCATGCCAATGCAATTGCAAGAGCAGGGATGACTGCAATCAATAACTTTTTACCAGTGGTAAGCACATGCCGTTTGCCTACAAATTCAAGCACAAAGAAAAACATAGCTAGCGGAGCAATGGCTACACCGATATATTGAATTTGCGTAAAGAAAATTTTTGCAGAAATAGAATTGGAAAATAATTCAAGGCTGTATGTAACCGTCCACACAGACATACCCAACATCACCTGTGCAAACGAAGTGACAGCAATTGCTGGTCTCCTGCGCCAAGCATATAACCCCAACCAAGCGAATGGAATGGCAGCGACCAGATACATCCAAGGCACAAAAATATCCGGGCGAGTAAACATAAGATTTGTTAATAATTTTATACCGAAAAATTGTATAAAAAATATTAAATTATTGATAAAAAAAACTTCGTGTTTTCGGCACGAAGTTTTTTTATTTACACAATCACATTCTGCGGATTCACCACATACTGCCACCAATTGTTATGGATTCCATTTTGCCTGCCTGCCACAGACGGAAAATGATTGAACCACCATTTATGATGCGCACGAATCTCACCGCCACCCCAAGTAGATGAATCAACCATGCGAACATCGCCTTTGAAGTTTGGAAAATTCAATAACCAGTCAAAACATTCACTTGGTACTGGCGTTTTATTGCCCCAGTCATAATCCGTTTGGCTGTTTGGAGCAAAATGAATATTTCCACATGCGGCTTTGCCCGGTGAAGTTTTATCATAACGAATAAAACGATTCCATAAATGTTTATCACCAGATAATTTGCTGAAAGTTTTTTCCATCAATGATTCTGCTCGATGCCCATACGACTCAAACATTTCACCAATGTAACGTTCGTACGAAAAGCCCATCACCACAAAACGGCGTTTACTTGCAGAGGTATTTGCCAAAGGCGCGGCATTACACCAAAACGCATCAGGTCCGCCCATTACTGATTCATAGAAGCCAGCGTGAGGAAAACCAAAAATCCAGACTTCATCAATTTCATTGTTTGCCACTCTTTGTAAGATATTAAATTTATTCAAAATGGCATTGTAATTAACCTGTTGAGGCGTATGCGATGTCGCCACGCGGTTCCAAACATCCATGTAGGTTTGAGGCGTGTATCTGAATCCATCTGTTTTAGCAGGGAATTCATTCACATCCACTCTTTCTACAATTTCGTAATGTGCTAATCCTTTGCTTACTTCTAGCATGTCTTTGGTAAAGCCATCCACCAAGTCCGACACGTTATACCAATTCATTTGTTTGGAAAGCGTTATGCCATTGGTTTGGTCCATGATTGGGTCATACACAATTAACAAAACTTTGCTCTTTGTAATTTCAGCAGGTTCAATAAAAGTAGGTGTGGGAGCAGGCTTTGGCGTACGCCTGAAAATACTGAATAACCAATCAAAAAACTTAAGCATACTTCCTCCGTTTATGGCATGTTGACTGCGAAATAAACTTGACCATCTACTGCAAAATACAACACATGGTCTGGGCTGACGGCTACGGCACTAACCGAACCAGCAGGGATTGGGTTTCCGCGTCCAAGCGTCGGGCGAAATTGATTCTGCAACTCAACACTTCTTGGCGCGAATCGCATGAGGCTCTGACGTTCTGTATCTAACAACAAGAGCGAAGGGTCTGGCGGTGCGGCAAAAATCAATTGTGTGAAATGTGCCTCACCGAATAAATCTTCATTTTGATACGCTGGAAATGGATTCACCAACGGCAATGGGTCTTTGCAACTGGATGCACTGGTATCAATTCTGCTATACGAGCAAGAAGATAATCTTCCATCTCCATGTAGTAGATACATATCATCACCAGAGATGATGAAATCAATTACATCTTGTGTAGGCGTTTGTTGACCGAAAAAGAAATATGGAGGTTCTGAAAACGTATAATCTCTGCCAGCATATACCCAAACCGCGCGTGATTGTGCATCTAACACATATAAATTGCCACTATCTAAAGCAAAGGCAGTTACACGTCCCCAATTTGTATCTGGTACAGGCAAGGGGATAACTTCTTCTACTTTACTTGTTTTACAATACAACAAATTTCCGCTGGCATCAATCCCTAATAAAGTTGCATCAATTAATCCAATGGTTGGTAAAGCCACAATATCTACTAATGGACCGACTGTGAAATTTCCATACGTACCAGGTCTGCAATTAAAGTTTGTATCAATCTCAAAACCACCGCCACCTACAGAAGGAACTGCGCGTAACACATTTCCTTGTTCGGCATTCAAAAGATAAAGCGCGTTTTCACTCGCCGACATACGGCTAATTTGAAAACCAGGTTTTACACTAAAGGCTGGGTTAAATTGCATTCGAGTAACGCCTAACAACAAATCTAAACTTGTGTTGGCTTCATTTTTTAAATTAATGGTTTCAGTTGTTTCGCGATGTTCTTCAGCACGCCTTATATTTTCTAGAACATTTCGCCAACTAAGTTTTTGTTCCACAGGGTTGGTTTGAGCTAAGGCTTGTGCGCGAAATTGTTGCGCCTGATTCAAATAAGTATCATACTGCTCATTGCGCCCATATCTTAAATACACAACACTCGCCAATATCACCACAATTAACGGAATCACAATTGCCATAAACAACATCAACGTATTCGATGAAACCGTTGAATTTTCATCCACATTGGGGTCGGGTAATAAGCGCGGCAGAAAATTTCTGAATCTTTCACCAAGTGAGGCACTTAATTTTCTAGCAGATTGCATGCCTGTAACGATGGCTTTGGCGGTTTGGCGTGTTCTTTCAGATGGTTCGCGTGGAACTTCAAGTTGTGGTGACGATTCAACAATGACAGGTTCGCTGATAGGTTCTTGCGCTTCTTTTACTTCGGGGATATTTGATTCAGCAGGTTCAAGATCTTCTTTCGGTTTGGCACGCGGAATAGACGCAGGAAATTCACGCGGTAAAGTTTGTTTTGGTATTTCTACTTTTTCTTGTGCGGGAATTGCATACGCAGATGGTTGCAAAACATGTGCAGGCGTAGATTCTTTTTCCGCTGGTTGTGGCAGGTTGGCGGTAGAGTCGAGAGGCGGGGTTTCATCTTGTGGTTTTGATGTTCCAAAATGAATCACGCCACTTCCAATTCCAGATTGAATCAAAAGCGCGTTCAAATCATCATGGGTGATTGTGGTTAATTTGCGACGCATCGTATCTAACGAAGAAATTTTTGCATCTTTCAAAGCAGTTGACCACGCATTCGGAACTTTGCCACACAACAGTAGCAAATCACCGACGTTTAAATCGGCTTGTGCAAAATGAATGTGAATGTTTTGGCTTGAGCCTAAGCCTTTGCCTGAAACACTGGGTTCAAAAACATGTTTGGTTTCATGCTGATTAAACACATATGCTTGCATCGGACCACTAATAGAAAAAATACATTGCGATTCACGAAACGATGCCAGCAATAAATATCCAAGTGCATATTTTCCACTAGCACTAGTAGACATATTTTTTTCGAGCAAAGTTTTATTTACAAAATCTGCCGACGCTTTTAACGCGCTGGTGGTTGCGCGTGGTGTTTGATAATAAACTTGGGCGGCATCTTCGGCTATTTTTTTATATTCGGTTGTTGTAAAAGTGGAATTGCCCGCTAGCAATAAATAAACAATTAAGCGGTCTGTTTCGCGTCCGCGTGCGGCGTTTTTGGGCGGGTTGAGTGCCAGCACACCTGGCATGTTTGCATCTTCTTGCCCGCCGATGCGATAAAGTGGTGAAAGGTTAATGTCAAGTGGCATGTAAGATTGTGACCTGATTTCGCTTCATTATAACTTGTGATAACAACTTAAAAAAATTTGCCACAGAGGTCACAGAGAACCCTGAGAAAAAACTCAAAATCTCTGTGCGCTCTGTGGCTA
>DQGV01000372.1 GCA_003524705.1 Anaerolineae bacterium
GGTTTTTCGCCAGGTCCGTATGAGCGTAATGAAGCAGGGTATGCCAATGCATTTGGGGTTCCATTCGGAATATAAAACGCAATTGAAACGCCGATGAACATAATCATCAATGCGGCTGTGATTTTCTTGGAGTGGAATTGTCTCAACACCAAGAAGAGGAAGATTGCCGCAAACACATAAGCAATTGCTAGCCCAAATACTTCTACAATATATTGCCAAAGATACGAAAATATTTCCATGTTATTTCTCCTTTTATCGTTTGAAATAATCTTTATGATTTTTTAGTAGTTAATTCTCGTACAAGCCAAACAATTGCAAGCACAAGAAATATAAAGAAGGCAAGACCAACCAGCCAAACAAAGACCATGCCTGTTCCCATCATGCCGTTGTACATCATTGGCATGTTGTTCCAGTTGTAACCATTCATCATTCCATATCTATTTCCCATCAACCAAGTAGACTGAGTGCCAAACAAGGCAACGATGATGACGATTCCAACTGCGATACCGATTAACCATTTGTTGTTCATGTCATTCTCCTTTTTTATCATTCAAACTTTTCAGAAACTCATCCAAATTCACTTGGTAAACTTCTGCCACATCTTTAATCCTGCAAAATTTTTGCAAAAAACAGCCAACGCATTGCGTTTTGTATTTGATGAAAACTTTCGCGGTTTGCGGTACTCTCCTGAGTGTTTCATCAACTGTCCAGTGGCTTTGAACTTGAACATCTTCATTCATGCTCCAAAGATACATGCAAACTGAAATCTCTTCTTTGCTTAAGCGCAAATAAAGGGGAGAAAAATAATTACTAATCTTTTGAAATTCCCACCTTTGGATTGTACCAAACCTAAGCCGACTCGATTCCCTCGGCGATTTCTACCAACCCATGCGGATTCCGCATCACGATTCGACCTCTGCCTGTTTCTATTAACCCACGCTTTTCCCACTCAGACAATGTTCTGCTGACCGTGTAAATTGTGCTTCCTGATGCTTCTGCAATATCCTGTTGAGAGAGCGGAAGTTCAATCTGTCCCTGAGATTTAATGCCGACTTGAGAAGCAAGCCGAAGGATAGTCAGAGCGAGGCGGCGTTCTACTTTTTCTGTCGCTAATTCACGGTAACGATTCTGCATCTCTTGAATGTAACCTGTCATCAATTGCATTAACCCCATATTCAAATATGGACGGGTTTGCATCATCTCTCGAAGTACATCGCTTTCGATGGCTAGGGCAGAGCTTGGCTCTAGAGCCTGCGCCGCCACTGGGTAGGTAGCATCTGAACGAATTGCTCCGAGTGCGGCAAACATTTCCCACTGTTTTATGGTTCTCAAATTCACTTGTTGACCCGCTGGATTCGATTGCACTAATTTCACTCTGCCTGTCACCAAAATATAAGCGTATTTGGCTGGGTCACCTTGAAAAAAATAAAAACTATCTTCCTCAATCGAACGAAGAATAGATTTTTCAACGATGAGATTCAAATCCTCAAGCGGGGCATCTTTCAAAACATCCACTTGATTTAAATCGGTAGGGTTTATTTTCATTAAATAATTTTACACTCAAACCGTAAGGACACAGCAGATTGGTTAATAATTAGATCATCCATTATTTTGCTGTATCCCTACTTGACAAAATGTAGGATGCGGGATTATTATCTTCATATCCCCACCCCTATGGGGGGGGTAAGAGAATTTTGAAAGTTTGCATCAAGGAAAATAGAGGTAATGATGGATAACGAAAACACACTCAGACGTTTGAAAACTGTAGAAGGTCACCTGCGTGGCGTGATTCGCATGGTGGAAGAAGACACCTATTGTATTGACGTGATTCGCCAAATCCAAGCAATTGACGCGGCGTTGAACAAAGTCAGCACACAGATTTTGGAGAATCATTTGAATTCATGTGTGATTACCGCAATTCAAGGCACGGATAAGAAAGAACGTCAGCGTGTGTTGAAAGAAATTACCGAAGTCTTTGAGATGTCGAATAAAGTTTAATTTTCAAGGAGCTCAACACATGTTTTATAAAAAGATAATTTTGGCAATATCCGTTTTATTCCTTTCTGCTTGTGGTTCAAGTAATGCAATACCTGCCACTGAAATTACAGTGGACATGAATGAATTTTTGTTTGAGCCCGCAGCCATCACGATTCCTGCGGGTCAGCCCGTTGTTTTGACATTAACAAATAGCGGTGCTCAAGAACATGATTTTGTAATTGATGAAATTGTAGTAGAAGACGTTTCTGCAAAAGGCGATACAGCGGGCCAACATGCCCACGGCGCAGAAGCAGATTATGATTTACATATCGTCACTGCGGTTGGCGCCACGAGCACATTAAGTTTTACTGCCACAGAACCCGGCATTTATAAAATCTTTTGCTCGATTCAAGGACATGAAATTGCCGGTATGGTCGGCGAGCTAATAGTTGTTGAGTCTCAAAACTAAAAGGAGAGTTCATGCCCAATTTAATTCAAAATCTTGATGAAGTTCACAATATGCCATCTGAAAATAATATTATTTGCCCGACTAATGGCAAATTAGGAAAGCGCGTTGATTCTTTAATTGTGAAGTCGATGCTGTCTGTATCATTAATGAATTTTGAATATCAACAATATTATTTTTGCCGCGAAGCCGACTGCCCCACTGTATATTACAGTGCAGATGGCTCGAAAACTTTTACAGAAACTGATTTACGTGAACGTGTGTATCAGAAGCACCCTCAAGATGATGCTATTTTGGTTTGTTACTGTTTCAATCACACACCTGCCAGCATTCATAAAGAAATCAAAGAAACAGGACAATCTTCTGTCGTTGTATTGATTAACGAAGGCATTCGCTTAGGAAAATGTGCTTGCGACATTCGTAACCCGCAAGGAGATTGCTGTTTAGGTAATGTAAGTAAACTTGTTAAAAATATTCAAAATTCTAAATAATTAAAGGAGTATTATTATGACTACCGTAACATATAACGTCCCCGCAATGCACTGTGGGCATTGCACTCACACTATTGAAACCGAAGTGGGTGAATTACAAGGGGTTCAATCTGTAAAAGCAGATTTGAACACAAAAAAGGTTGAAATCACTTTTGAGGCACCTGCTAGTGAAGATAATATTAAATCTTTATTGACTGAAATTAATTATCCAGCAGAAGGTTTGATTACTTTGTAATTTGACAGGGGATGAAAATCCCCTCTTTCTTTTTGATTAGGAGGCACTATGAACGACCCACATAACATGCATGAAGAGCATCATCACGAATCCATGAAACATAATGAACATGAAGCACATTCTCCCAAAGATGTGAAGAAAGTGGATTCTCCTCATGATGCCCATGCTGAACATGAAATGCACGGCTCTGCATCTTCTCAAAAGGATTCACATGCAAATCATACCGACCATAGCGGGCATGAAGAACTGTTTCGCAAGCGATTTTGGGTCTCTTTACTATTAAGTATTCCAGTATTGCTTTACACCCCCATGTTGCAAATGTGGTTCGGATTTATGATGCCTGAATTTGCAGGTAGTCAATGGATTGCGCCTCTGTTTTCAATAATTGTGTTTATCTATGGTGGCGTACCTTTCATTCAAATGGCTGTTCCAGAAATTCGCAATCGCCAACCTGGAATGATGTTGTTGGTTTCTCTTGCCATTTCAGTCTCGTTCATTTATAGCCTTGCCGCTTTGTTTTTCAATTTAGGCGAAGGATTTTTTTGGGAATTAGTGACACTTATTGACATTATGTTGTTAGGTCATTGGGTTGAAATGCGAAGTGTTCGACAAGCATCTGGAGCATTAAATGCTTTAGCGAAATTAATGCCTGATACTGCTGAACATGTCATGCCCGATGGCAGTATTCATACTATGCCTGTTTCTTCATTGAAATTAAACGACCTTGTGCTTGTAAGACCTGGGGCTAGTATCCCGGCTGATGGTGTTGTAGCAGATGGCGAGTCAGATGTAAATGAAGCGATGATTACAGGTGAATCACTTCCAGTGAAAAAAGTTGTTGGCGCGAAAGTCATAGCAGGTAGCATTAATCAAAATGGAAGTTTAAGAGTAAGAGTTTCTGCAGTTGGAGAACAAACTGCTTTAGCGGGCATCATGCGTTTAGTTCGTGATGCTCAACAAAGTAAATCTCGTACTCAAATTTTGGCAGATAAAGCCGCAGGTTGGCTGTTTTATCTTGCAGTAGGTGTTGCTTTATTAACTGCAATTCTGTGGACGCTTGCTATTGGATTCGATTTATTTACATTGCAACGTGTTGTAGCAGTTTTAGTAATTGCTTGTCCACATGCTTTAGGATTGGCAGTTCCGCTTGTTGTAGCAATTAGCACAACCTCTGCCGCACAAAATGGAATTTTAGTTCGTAATCGTTTATCACTTGAAGAAGCGCGA
>DQGV01000191.1 GCA_003524705.1 Anaerolineae bacterium
TTGGATGATGGATGAATATTCAAGGCTTGTTGGTCAATACACACCCGGTGTGTTTACTGGTAAACCTGTTGGTGGTGGTGGCTCATTAGGGCGTACAGAGGCAACAGGTTATGGTGTCATTTATACAGTGCGTGAAGCCATGAAGCACATTAATCTCGACCCGAAAAATTCTGTTGCCGCATTACAAGGTTTCGGAAATGTCTCTCAATATGCCGCGATTGGTTTTGTAGAAATTCTTGGTGGCACTGTGGCATGTGTTTCTTGTTACGACCGTCACGATAAAAAAGCATACACATACAGTAAAAAAGGTGGCATTGACCCACGCTTCTTAATTTCTATCGTTGACCAATATGGAACGATTGATAAACAAAAAGCATTAGATTCTGGCTATGAAGTTACTGATGGCGATAAATGGCTTGAAGCCGATGTGAATGTATTAATCCCTGCCGCATTAGAAGGTCAAATCACAAAAGAAACAGTCAAGAAAGTTTCTAAAAATCTAAAACTCGTTGCCGAAGGTGCAAATGGACCAACCACACCAGAAGCCGATGAAGCCTTCAAGAAAAATAATGTGTTTGTGATTCCTGATTTTCTATGCAATGCGGGTGGCGTCACAGTTTCTTATTTTGAACAAGTCCAAAACGATGCCAATTATTATTGGGAAAAAGATGCCGTGCTTCGTCGCCTTGATGTAAAAATGACCGCCGCTTTCAACGCTGTCTTAAATCGCAGTATAGAAGAAAAAGTTTACACACGCGATGCCGCTTATATGGTTGCGATTGACCGTGTCGTCACTGCCATGGAAATGCGTGGTTGGTTGACGGGAAATGCTTGATTAAGAGAATAGAGAGTAGAGAACAGAAAAGAGGATTCATTGAATCCTCTTTTTATTTTCCACTTCTTGACTGACTTTCAACCTGCTTCTGTTTTCTGATTCATTATCTTATCCCAAACATTTTGATACAATCATCAAAACTGCTCTCTGTTCTCTACTCTCTTAACTCTTCTTCAACGCCGCATCTAATGCTTGATCCAAAGATCTCACTTCAACAATCTCAATCCCTTTTGGATATTCTTCACCTTTGCGAATCGCTTTGGGGACGATGGCAGTTTTGAATCCTAACTTTTGTGCTTCTCTTAATCGCGCCACCATTTGACTCGGCATTCGCAACTCACCAGCCAAACCGATTTCACCGATGAAAACAACATCTGCTTTGACAGGCAAATCTTTCCATGAGGATGCAATCGCGGCGGCGATGGCTAAGTCGGCGGCGGGTTCATCAATTTGAATACCACCGACGACGTTTACAAAAACATCTTGTTCTGCAAGTTTTAATCCAACACGACGAGTTAATACGGCTGTGATTAATAACAAACGATTAAAGTCCACGCCATTGGCTGTACGACGTGCATTTCCAAATTGAGTCGGCGATGTTAAACCTTGAATTTCAACTAAGATAGGTCGCGTGCCTTCCATCGTCACAGCAATGGATGAACCAGCGGCATTGATTAATCTCTCTGCTAAAAATGCTTCTGATGGATTGGTTATTTCAACCATGCCACCTTCACGCATTTCAAACACGCCTACTTCCGATGTCGCACCAAAACGATTCTTTACTGAACGCAATAAACGATACGCTTGAAAACGGTCACCTTCTAAATATAAAACTGTATCCACAATATGTTCCAACACGCGCGGACCTGCAATGTTGCCTTCTTTGGTCACATGCCCAATCATAAACACGGAAACGCCAGATGATTTTGCTAACTCGCGTAATTGAGATGAACATTCGCGCACTTGAGTCACCGAACCCGCAGACGAATCTAATTGGGATAAATAAACTGTTTGGATGGAGTCAACAATTAACAAGTCAGGTTGTGAAGCGCGTACATGATTCAAAATCACTTCAAGATTCGTTTCAGTCACCAGTAATAAATTATCTGGTAATTTTTTATCATTCAAACGCACCGCGCGCATTTTGATTTGCCGTTCAGACTCTTCGCCCGAAACATACAACACACGTTGCACCTTCGCCATCTCCATCGCCATTTGCAACATCAAAGTGGATTTGCCGATTCCAGGATCACCACCCACTAAGACGATTGAGCCTGAGACGATTCCGCCACCGAGCACGCGTGCAAACTCACCAATTGGTAGATGAACCCGATCTTCCGCTTCGCCTCCGACTTTTGAAATTGGTTGCGGCTCCGAACGCCCGGTCAACCCCCGAACATTGGACGCGCCTTTTTTCGCCGCAGGTTCATCATGCACAATTTCTTCGACCATGCTATCAAACGCACTACATTGCGGACACTTGCCCATATAACTTGCTGATACTCGTCCACATTGCTGACAGACAAAACGTGTATGTGTTTTTGTTTTTGCCATTATTCACCTTTTCATGTCACCCTGAGCGTAGCGAAGGGTCTCTGAGATTATCTTCGAGATTCTTCGCCGCAAAGAACAAGTACACGGCTCAGAATGACATAAACGAGTATAACAGAATTTTTGTTCTAT
>DQGV01000290.1 GCA_003524705.1 Anaerolineae bacterium
CAATGGCAAGTGGATAATCATAGGTAAACCTTTAATACTATAACCAACAAACACAGAACATAATGAACCGATAAAAACTTGACCTTCTGCACCGATGTTGAATAAACCTGCTCGAAAACCCAGTGCCACTGAAAGTCCGGCAAAAATATAAGGAGTTGCAGAGACCAGACTCTCGGTAAAAGGATAAATAGACTTTACTAAATCTGTATTATCGCCTGTTGCCAAATAAGTTTGAAGCCCTGCCATGATGGTGCTAGGTGTTCCAAAAGCACCGGCAAATAAAGCACTGTAGGCTTTAAATGGGTTTGAACCTGTGGCGAACATAACTATGCCACCTAAGATTAAGCCAGTTAGAACAGCTAATAGTGGAACCAGCAAAGCTTGCCCTAAAGAGCCACCACCAATACCTTCTGAATGTTTATTTTTTGAAGAGGCTTTTTCGCTCACAGTGAGTCTCCTATTTTTTCTTTGCCGATTTTTCAGGATGAATACCTGCCATTAACAAACCTAAATCTTCTTTCGTAGCTTTCTTAGCATCTACAATATCCATAATCTGACCTTTGTACATCACTGCAATGCGATCCGATAATGCCAAAATCTCATCTAACTCAGATGAAACCACTAATACGCCTGTGCCTTCATCGCGTTTATTGATAATTTGTTTATGGATATATTCAATCGAACCAACATCTAAACCGCGTGTTGGTTGCGAGGCGATTAACAATTCAATCGGACGAGAAAATTCACGTGCCACAATTACTTTCTGTTGATTTCCACCTGAAAGTGTGCCAGCATTAACATAAACATTTGGCGTACGCACATCATATTGTTTTACCAACGCTTCAGCATTGCTATAAATCTCTTGTCCTTGTAAAGAAACACCGCGAGCAAATGGTTCTTTGTAATAAGTACAAAGAACCATATTGTCATGAATAGGGAAAGATAAAATCAAGCCATGTCGCTGACGGTCTTCTGGAATATGTGCCACGCCACTTTCTAGAATTTGACGAGGGGTTGCATTGTGTAAAGTTTTACCCTGCATTTCAATTTTCCCACTTTCTGCAGGTAACAAACCCGTGAGTGCATACACCAATTCAGTTTGACCATTCCCTTGCACACCAGCTACACCTAACACTTCCCCTTTATGAACTTCAAACGAAACACCTTGCACTGTCATATTTTGACGTTCGTTTCGGACAAATAAGTTTTCGACTTTAAGAACCGCCTCTTTCGGTTTGGAGGCTTGTTTCTGCACCACCAAACTGACATCACGCCCCACCATCATCGAAGCCAATTTTTCTGGCGTGGCTTTCTTCGGTTCAATAGTGCCGACCATCCTGCCTAAACGTAATACAGAAATATCATCTGCAACTGCCAAAACTTCTTTTAATTTATGCGTAATAAAAATAATAGACTTCCCCGCTTTAATCAAAGTAGCAATAATTTGGAACAAGCCTTCCACTTCTTGAGGGGTCAAAACAGCAGTCGGCTCATCCAAAATCAAAATATCAGCATTGCGATATAACACTTTGATAATTTCAACACGTTGTTGAATGCCTACGGGTAAATCTTTGATATAAGCATTTGGATCAACATCAAGTCCGTATTGATTCGAAATGTCATGAATTTTCTTGGCAACTTTTTCTTTATCTAAGAAAATTCCATTTTTCGTTGGCTCAATACCTAACATTACATTTTCTGTCACAGTCATAACGGGCACCAACATAAAATGTTGATGAACCATCCCAATGCCTTGAGCAATAGCATCATTTGGGCTCTGAATTTCCACCTCTTTGCCGCGCACAAAAATTTTACCTTCATCGGGCTTATACAACCCATAAAGGATATTCATCAGTGTGGATTTGCCCGCGCCATTTTCGCCCAACAAAGCAAGGATTTTTCCTTCGCGCAATGCAATATCAATTTTGTCATTTGCAAGCACACCCGGAAATTTTTTGGTAATGCCTTGCAGTTCTAACACATTTGCCATTGCGTGCCCTCCATCTTTTTGATTGATTACAACAATTTTATTACTCTTTAACTAAACCCGAAAGGTCTTTTTTGTACCTATTGAAATATTGCAACTTAGTAAACAAAAGACGTTTAAGGTCTAATGATAAACAAAAAAGGTCGGGAGGAGTTTCCTCCCCCCGACCTTTTTTGTTTAGATGGGCAAATTATTCGACAGAAATTGAGCCGTCAATGATGCCTTGAGTAATAGTCTCAAGTTCAGCATTGAGTTCGTCAGAAGCACCAGCAACAGCGGCAAGACCAACGCCACTATTTTCAAGTGTACCAACATATACACCACCGGCGAAAGAACCATCAACTACGGCAGCAGTTGTATCATACACAGCTACGTTGACGTTCTTCAAAACACTGGTGAGGATGACATCAGTATATTCAGCGGCTGAAACAGTCCAGTCCACATCTACGCCGATAATCCAGCAGGAAGCAGTTTCTTGGCAGTAAGCAGCAGAACCAAGACCCACAGGACCAGCTACAGGCATGATCACATCAGCACCTTCTTGAACGAAGGATTCAGCGAAGGAACGACCATCATCCAAAGAGTCAAAGTTACCGGTGAAAGCGCCATCATTAGTAGCTGTATCCCAACCAAGCACTTCTACAGCAGTTCCATTTTGTGCATTGTAATAATTCACACCAGCTTGGAAACCCTTCATGAAGATAACGACTGGAGGAATATTGATACCACCGAAGGTAGCAACTTTACCAGTTTGGGTTGAAGCAGCAGCGGCGTAACCAGCCAAGAAAGCGGCTTGGTCAGTTGCAAAAGTAAGACCTGATACATTGGGCAATTCACTTGCAGAACCGCAGGTCTGACCTTCAACAAAATCAGTGCCAAAGCAGTCTGGATAAGAATAGTCCACAATAGCGAAGTTAGTGTCTGGGTTTGCTTTTGCAGCAACAGCAGTATCTACACCAAACAAGAAACCGACGGTAACAATCAAGTCGACATCTTCATCCAAAAATTGTTGGATGTTGCGAGCATAGTCTGATTGTTGAGTGGATTCTAAATATTTGCCTTCCACACCAAAATCTGCAATAGCTTGTTCAACACCAGCCCAAGCGCCAGCATTGAAGGATTTATCATCAATACCGCCAAGATCGGTTACTTGACCAACTGAAACTGCATCAGCAGGAGCTTCAGTAGCAGGAGCCTCTGTAGCAGCGGCCTCTGTTGGGGCTTCTGTCATAGCTTCTTCAGTCATTACCTCAGTGGCGGGGGCAGGTGCACCACCACAAGCCGCGAGAATCATCGAAGCGATGATTAACAAGGCTGAAACGAAATACAACTTTTTCATTTTTCTTCTCCTCTAGAAGATTTAAATTTTTAAGGACTTGCCTTTCAGCACGCCTTACAACTCCATAAGTATAAATCCTCTATAACCTTTATGCAAGTAAGAAGAATTTTAATGTTTTTCAGGTGAAATATTTGTATAGATTTCTTTATTGTGTGCTCTTCCGATCTATAAGTCTAAACCAGTGGTTAACTCTAGCGGAAAATTTTGATTCAAAGGCACAAACTGGATTTGACCGATTCTCTGCGGTTGAACAAACCCCTCTTTGACAAAACGCATCGTTTCCTCGACCTCCAACCTGCTTGCCCCATACAAACTGGTGACTACGCCT
>DQGV01000378.1 GCA_003524705.1 Anaerolineae bacterium
TCATCTCGTTTTCTGAAAATAGATTTTCTTTGGTAAATATTCATAAGTTTATTAATTATATTGGGGTGCGTCACGCTTTATGAATTTAGATTAATGTGTGAAACAAAAGCGTGCCGCACCTATTGAGGATGAATCTAAGGCGTAGGTGTAGATTCAGGTGTACTGGTAGAAAGAGGCGGGGTTGGTGTCGCTTGTAAATTTTGCTGACATCTATCAATAATCGCGTTGGCATTATCTACTGAAAGTTGGTCAGATGGAATGCGAGAGATAATTAATTGGGCAATTTGCAAGGCTTCGCCACATCGATTCAATCGGGAAAGAGCAAGCCCATACGTAAAATAATACTCTGCGACGCGTGCTGTTGAACCAGAAGTAAGTTCGATGACTTCCATTTCATGTCCATCTTCCGTTAAACCACCTGTAACAACGTATGCGAGTTCTTGTACAGCTTCGGGCCAAAAGGCATTGCGATAATACATGACACCGAGATTGCCGCGTAAGTTTGAATCGGCGGGGTTGATTCCGACAGCCGTTTCAGCATATTGCAAGGCTTTACCAAATTCACCGATGGTAGCGTACGTTCGTGATAACAAAAGATGTGGCGTTGGGTCTTCGGGGTTAAGTGCAATGGCGCGTGTGAACGATGCTTCGGCTTGGTCGTATACACCGAGGATGCGATAGTTTGTTCCGATAGATAAATGCAAATCTGCGATGTTTGGATTTATTGCAATGGCGGCTTGATATTCGGCAATCGCATCTTCATAATTGCCTGTGGCTTCTAAGATAATTCCACGTGCGCGATGTGTTTCTAAAGCGTCGGGGGCAAGTGCTTGTGCTACACGAGAAATTTCAATAGCACGTTCTACACCATCAAAACCGCCTAACCCGCTATAAAATGAGTCTACTAAAATCTCAACATAATAAGCGTGAGCCAAAGCATTATTTGGGTCTAACTCTAAAGCACGTTTGATGTCACTCTCGGCTTGCAAATATTCACCTTGAAAACTCAACGCCCATGCGCGTACAGCAAACGCCATCGAATTGGTTGGGTTTAACAAGAGCGCGTCTTCTGCGGCGGTTTGGGCTTCTTTATATCTACCTGCATATACCAATGTTTGCCCCAGACGAATATGCGTCGCCGCATCACTGGGGCGTGAGGCAATCGCTTGCTGATACATATTAATGGCAGGGATTAACTTACCTTCGTTAAACAAACTTTCAGCATCGGCAATTAACGAGTCTGGTGAAATGGTTGGCGTGGGAGATGGCACACCCAATGGCTCAATCGTCGGCACTACATAACGCGTTGTATACGATGCACCTAACACAATCAAACTTAACAAAATAATAGCGAACCAATTGGGTTTGGTACGCCGTTTGTTCATACTCCATTTACTTCCACGTAAATACATTCTTTTTACCTACTTTAATCAGACCCTAAAGGTCTCAAAGACCTTTAGGGTCTCGTTACAAAATTATAAAATCATATTACCATCCGCATAGAAGCAAAGTCAAGCAAGCGCATTGATACTCTTATTTACTTCTTATGCTAAAATCTCAACATGCAATTTGAGGTATTCACTCTACTGCCCGAAGCCTTTTCTTCTTACATAGATACCAGCATCCTCAAACGCGCACAAGAACGGGGATTAATAAACATTAACATCCACAACATCCGCGATTACACATACGACAAACATCACGTCACAGATGATACGCCCTATGGTGGCGGTGGCGGCATGGTGATGAAACCTGAACCCGTTTTTGAAGCCGTAGAAAAAGTATTAGATATAAATCCGCCTCAAACTTCGGGGAAACCTGATTCTGAAATCCCAATCATTTTACTTACCCCACAAGGACGAGTCTTCAATCAAAGTATCGCCAAAGAATTATCAACATATCCACGTATTGTATTGATTTGTGGACGTTACGAAGGCATAGATGAACGCATCCGTGAGAATCTCGTCACAGACGAAATATCTGTTGGGGATTATGTCTTAACTGGAGGTGAAATCCCAGCTCTCCTCGTGATTGACGCGGTTTCACGTCTACTGCCAAATGTTTTAGGCGACCCGACCGGCGCGGAAGATGATTCACATGCAATGGGTTTGTTGGAATATCCACATTACACCCGTCCGCCAGAATTTCGTGGAAACAAAGTGCCGGATGTTTTACTTTCTGGCGACCATGCCAAAATTGACAAATGGCGCAGAGAACAAGCACTCGAAAGAACCTTTAGAAAACGACCAGATATGTTGGAAAAAGCGAATCTAACAAAAGATGATTTGAAATTTTTAGAAAAACTAAATCAAGAAAGAGGAAAGAAGAAAGAATAATCAAAAATCTTTCCTCTTTCTTCTTTCCTTTGAATCAAATCAATTTTACTCATGGAGAATACTATGTCATCATCGCGTTTGAATTACGGTAAGATATTTCTGCTCGGCTTTGGTTTTTTTGGCGTGAGTATAGTGTGGGGTGTGTATAACGCTTTTGTGCCAATATTTCTTTCTGAAAAATTTGGATTATCTGCGGCACTTGTTGGCTTTTTTATGACGTTAGATAACATCGCCGCATTATTTATTCAACCACCTGTTGGCGCCTGGTCTGATAGATTACGCAGTCCATTAGGCAGACGCATTCCGTTTATTTTAATCGGCGCGCCGATTACAGCGGTTGCTTTTGGTTTAGTTCCCATTGCCGCGATTCTTCCATTGTTTGTAGCGTGTACAAGCACATTGTTATTAAGTGCGGCATTATGGCGCACACCATTAGTAGCGTTAATGCCAGACATTACACCATCTGAATTTCGCTCACAAGCCAATGGCATTGTCAACTTTATGGGCGGCATTGGAGTCATTGTGGCGTTACAAGCAGGCGGACTTTTATACAATATGAGCCCTAACTTTCCATTTTGGCTTGGCTCCGCTTTGGTGATTGTATCTGCTTTGATTGTGTATCTCTTTATCGAAGAGCCAAAAGAATATGGCGAAAGTGAAAAACAACCAAGCATGTTGGAAAGCCTCAAAGAATTATTTAATGATTCAGATAAAAGTGGATTACGCATTCTCTTTGCAATTTTCTTCTGGTTTATTGGATATTCCGCCGTTGAAACATTCTTTACGTTGTACGCAAGAAATCACCTCGGCTTAAGTGCTGGTGATGGCGCAACATTGCTTTCAGTGCTTCCATTATTTTTTGTATTAGCCGCCATGCCAGCAGGTTTCCTTGCAGGAAAAATCGGGCGAAGATTAACCATTAGCATTGGCTTAATTATTTTAAGCGTCATGTTTTTGATGTTATTCATTACACCAGCCGAAGCCTTATTAACGGGCATTGCACCTTTGCCATTGGTCGGCATTCCACTTGTTGAAGGTGGCGCACGCATGTTAACGCTTGCAGGCGTGATGTTAATTTTATGTGGCATTGCTTGGGCATTCATCAACATCAATTCATTGCCTATGGTTGTAGATTTAACAGGCTTGGCTCGCGTTGGCACATTCACTGGTTTATATTATTTATTTTCCACACTGTCAGCTATTGTTGGTCCAAATGTAAATGGTTGGGCGATTCAATTAACAGGCAATAACTACAATATGATTATGATTATTGCGCCAGTATTTTTATTAATTGCATTTTGGTTAATGATGGGTGTAAAAAAGGGAGAAGCAAGTTCAAGTTGAGAAGTTTGAAAGTTAGCAAGTTAAAAAGTTTTTTATTGGTGATTGGATGCTTGACATTATATGCTTGCATCCAGTCACCAACTTGTTTTGATGAAGAAATTTTCTGTGCGGCGTTAGTCACTGACACACTAGGAATAAATGATTATGGCGTCAATCAAGATGCATGGGTTGGGTTACAAGAATCGCAAAATAATGGAACGACGGATCAAATTGAATATATCGAATCAGTAGATACGCGTGATTATCAAAAAAATATTGATTACTTTGCCACAAAAGGATTTGATGTCATCATCACTTCTGGCATTGGCTTATTAGATGAAACGCTTCATTCATCTGACCTGTATCCTGATTCTGTCTTCGTCGGCTTGAATCAACCCTTTGAAGAGACACGTCCTAACTTAATTTCAATCACCTTCCCAGAAGACCAAATGGGATTCGCCGCCGGAGCATTGGCATCTCAACTGTCTAAAACGGGAATTGTTGGTGGCGTATGTGAAACCTCTGGCATTGATTCGATGTGGCGATATTGTGAAGGGTTTCGGGCGGGAGCATTATTCTTGAACCCTGAAATCAAAGTGTTAACTTTATATCGTGATAGTGGCGATAGAGAAAAGATATTTATAGATGAAGTCTGGGGTTACGAAAGCGGGCTTTCATTAATCAAACGCGGGGCAGATGTGATTTTTTCAGCAGGTGGTGTGACGGGGCAAGGTGCTTTAAGAGCGGCAACTGAATCGAATATTTATGCAATTGGCACGGAACGGAATCAGATGTTGTCGTTGGGAGAAAATGGCAGAGGCGTAGTCACCAGTTTGTATGGGGCAAGCAGGTTGGAGGTCGAAGAAACGATGCGGTTTATCAAAGAGGGATTTGTTCAATCGCAGAGAATTGGTCAAATTCAGTTTGTGCCTTTGAATCAAACATTTCCGCAAGAGTTAACGATTGGTTTAGATTTCTTAATTACTTCGTTATGGAATAAAGAAATCTATACAACTATTTCACCTGAAAAACCTTAACAAACTTCATACTTGCATAAAGGTTATAGTAGATTTATACTTACATCGTCGTAAGGCTATGCTGAAAGGCAAGTCCTTAAAAAATTAAATCTTCTAGAGGAGAAGAAAAATATGAAAAAGTTGTATTTCGTTTCTGCCCTGTTAATCATCGCTTCGATGATTCTCGCGGCATGCGGTACCCCCGCAACAGAAGCACCTGTCGCTACTGAAGCGCCAGCCACTGAAGCACCTGCCACAGAGGCACCTACTGAAGCCGCTACAGAAGCACCTGCTGATGTAGTTTCCGTTGGTATGGTAACTGACTTAGGCGGTATTGATGATAAATCTTTCAACGCCACCGCTTATGCTGGTATTCAACAAGCCATTGATGAACTCGGTGTGGATGGTAAATATTTAGAATCCACCCAACAATCTGACTATGCTCGCAACATTCAACAATTTGTTGATGAAGGTGCTGACTTAGTTGTAACCGTCGGTTTCTTGCTCGGTGTTGATACCGCTGTTGCCGCGAAAGCCAACCCAGATACTTATTTCACAATTGTGGACTATGCTTACCCAGACTGCTTCGGCACTGATTTTGTTGAAGGTCAAACCTGTGGTTCAGCATCTGAATTGCCAAATGTTTTGGGCTTGACATTTGCAACTGACCAAGCTTCATTCTTGGCTGGTTACGCCGCTGCCGCTTCAACCCAAACGGGTAAAGTTGGTACTTGGGGTGGTATCAATATTCCTCCTGTAACCGCTTTCATGATTGGTTTTGAAGCTGGTGTAAATTATTACAATGCTCAAAATGGTACTGCTGTAGAAGTTCTTGGTTGGGATACTGCCGCCAATGAAGGAGCATTCATCGGTAACTTTGAATCGCTTGATGATGGTCGCGCTATCACTGAATCCTTGGTTCAAGAAGGTGCCGATATTGTTATGCCTGTGGCTGGTCCTGCTGGTTTAGGTGGCGCCGCTTACTGTCAAGAAACTACTTCTTGCTGGATTATCGGCGTAGATACCGACTGGACTGTTTCAGCCAGCGAATACAGCAGTGTAATTCTCACCAGTGTGTTGAAGAACATGAACGTGGCTGTGTTCGAAGCTGCTCAAGCAGTTGTTAATGGTAATTTTGCTGGTGGTGTTTACAGCGGAGTTCTTGCTAACAATGGTGTTGGTCTTGCCCCTGTTGCTGGTGCTTCTGATGATTTGAATGCTCAATTAGAAGCTGTGAAACAAGGCTTAATTGACGGCTCCATTACAATAACCCCGTAATCAAGTAAGTCTTTTACTTGACTAATTAAAAAAGTCGGGGGGAGGTTCTCCCTCCGACTTTTTATTTCAGTTTTATTAGACCCTAAATGTCTTTTAACTTTGTAATTCAATTTATAATGCACTCAGTTTGGTGCAGAGAAGACCTTTCGGGTTTAATCGTGTTAGTCAGGCAAGGGATTGCCTGACATTTTTTCAAAATAGTGGAGGCACGCAATGGCAAATGTGCTCGAACTGCAAGGCATTACCAAAAGATTTCCGGGTGTGCTTGCAAATGACAAAATAGATATTGCATTGCGCGAAGGAAAAATCCTCGCTTTGTTGGGCGAAAATGGCGCGGGTAAATCTACTTTGATGAATATCCTTTATGGGTTGTATAAACCTGATGAAGGCAAAATTTTTGTGCGTGGTAAAGAGGTGGAAATTCATGGACCAAACGATGCGATTGCGCAAGGGATTGGTATGGTGCATCAGCATTTTATGTTGGTGCCTGTGATGACCGTTACCGAAAATGTGATGTTAGGCGTTGAGCCGACAAAAAATGGTTTGTTCTTAGATAAAGAAAAAGTAGCCCAACGCATTCATGATATTTCGAATCAATACGGACTTGAAGTTGACCCATATGCTTACATCAAAGATTTACCTGTGGGCATTCAACAAAGAGTTGAAATTATTAAGGTGTTATATCGGAATGCGGATATTTTAATTTTGGATGAACCGACAGCAGTTCTAACGCCACAAGAAGTAGAAGGTTTGTTCAAAATTATCAATACGTTGATTAAGGCGGGCAAGTCTATTATTTTTATTACTCACAAATTAAAAGAAGTGTTAGCCATTGCAGATGATATTTCTGTGTTGCGTTTGGGCAGAATGGTTGGCTCGATTGAGCCAAAGAAAGCCACGCCTGAAAAATTGGCGTCGATGATGGTGGGGCGAGATGTCAGTTTGGTGGTGCAGAAACAAGCCTCCAAACCGAAAGAGGCGGTTCTTAAAGTCGAAAAGTTATTTGTGCGTGATGAACGTCAAAACTTGACTGTGCAAGGGGTTTCGTTTGAAGTCCGCAAAGGTGAAGTACTTGGGGTGGCGGGTATGCAAGGAAATGGTCAAACAGAATTAGTATATGCTCTAACAGGTTTATTACCTTCTGAAAGCGGCTCGATTGAAATGCAAGGAAAAACTTTGCACAATGCAACACCACGCCAAATTTTAGAAAGTGGTGTGGCGCATATTCCAGAAGACCGCCAACGACATGGTTTGATTTTATCTTTTCCTATTCATGACAATATGGTGCTGTGTACTTATTACAAAGAGCCATTTGCTCATGGGGTTTCTTTACAAGAAAAACCAATTTATAGCAATGCCGAAGCATTAGTAAAACAATTTGATGTTCGCACGCCAAATATTTATGTCAATGCTGGCACACTTTCAGGTGGGAATCAACAGAAAGTGATTGTGGCACGTGAATTTTCTCGCCCAATTGAATTATTGATTGCTTCACAACCGACTCGCGGTTTAGATGTTGGTTCTATTGAATACATTCATAAACAAATCATCAAGAAGCGTGATGAAGGTACAGGTGTGTTGGTTGTATCTTCTGAGTTGGATGAAATTTTGGCACTTTCAGACCGCATCGCCGTGATGTATAAGGGTCAAATTATGGATGTGTTAGATGCCAAGAAAGCCACCAAAGAAGATTTAGGGTTGTTGATGGCGGGTATTCATTTATCCGCACCAGCAAAGAAAAAATAGGAGATGCATCGTGAGCGATAAAGCCTCTTCCAAAAATAAAACAACTGAAAAGAAAACATCTGAAGGTATTGGTGGTGGTTCTTTAGGGCAGGCTTTGTTAGTGCCTGTATTAGCCGTTGTAACCGGTTTAATTTTAGGTGGCATTGTAATGTTAGCTACTGGCTCGAATCCAATTCAAGCCTATGGCGCTTTGTTTGCTGGTGCTTTCGGAACACCAAGTACCATCATTGCTGGGTTTCAAACTTATTTTGCTACGGGTGATAATGCGGAGTTGGTAAAGTCACTGTACCCATTTACAGAAAGCCTTGTCACTGCAACACCATATATTTTCGCCGGGCTTTCTGTGGCACTTGGTTTTCGAGCAGGTTTATTCAATATTGGTGCAGAAGGTCAATTTTTCATCGGTGCACTATGTTCTGCCTATGTTGGTTACAGTATTAAAGATTTGCCTATGATTATCCACTTGCCATTGGCAATTGGAGCGGGTGCATTGGGTGGTGCCATTTGGGGCATGATACCGGGCTATCTCAAGGCGCGTTTCGGAGCGCATGAAGTCGTCAATACGATTATGATGAATTGGATTGCATTCCGCTTAAGTGATTGGTTATTGAGTGGTCCAATGCAAGCCTCAAATTTTAGACCTGTAACCCCAAACGTTGCGGCGAGTGCTGAGTTACCTAGATTTTTTGAAGACCCACTTCGCTTCAATCTTGGCTTCTTCTTGGCTCTGCTATTTGCATATTTTGTTTACTGGTTCTTATTCAAAACCACATTAGGCTTTGAAGTTCGCTCTGTGGGTGCCAACCCAGATGCCTCAAAATATGCCGGCATGAATATCATCAGAAATTTTGTACTCGTCATGTCAATTGCAGGTGGCTTAGCAGGTTTAGCAGGCGCTGCACAAGTGTTAGGCGTAGAGCATTGGGTCGGACAAGGATTCTCATCAGGGTACGGGTTTGATGCAATTGCTGTGGCATTGCTCGGCAAGAGTCATCCAGTCGGAGTTGTTTTAGCGGCTTTGTTATTTGGCTTCTTAAGAAGCGGTGCAACCAATATGCAATCCATTGCGAGTATCCCCGTTGATATTATTTCAATTATTCAAGGCTTGGTGATTGTG
>DQGV01000107.1 GCA_003524705.1 Anaerolineae bacterium
TGAAGCCAAAGGCATGAGCGTTGCATTGAAAAATTTATGTGATGTGATTATCAGCATTCCAATTTCAGGAAATGTCAATTCACTCAATGTCGCCAATGCTGCGTCAATTTTTATGTGGGAAGTTTATAAAAATGAAATGTCACTCTGAGATTCAATCTCTCATACTGAAATAAGGAAGTTTTGTGGGTCAGCATTGTAACCCCGTTTCAAAGGTGACTGTTTGAAACAGGGTTTGAGAATTTGCGTATTAACCTTTTATAAAACAGTCCTCAGGTATCGTGTAAACCACCTTGGCGATGGGATAAAATGCAAACCTAATCCACTTGAAAGAAGAAAATATGGGAAATCAGAAAAACAATTTTTATTTCGTTCTATATCTGGTTGGTGTGATTGCCGGGCTTTTGTTAACGCTCCTCGCCACTTGGGGAGATTTGGAAGCCGCCTTCTATGGCTTTGACCGTGTCGGTGGGGTCCGCATGAGTTCTTTAAGTTGCCCAATTTTGATGAATGATACTGAAACTAGCACATTTTCTATCAAACTTAGCAATTCGTTAGATAGAAATTTAGCACCATCCATCAAAACAGATGTGAGTATGCCGGGCGCGCCAATTAGCAATTATGAATCTGTTTTATTGTTGCCGGGTGAATCAAAAAAATTAGAATGGCAAATCGGACCTGAAAATATTGACCTTGACCGCTTCATTTTTGTACGCGCATGGTCGTATGCGGCGTATCCACAACCCGACCGCGAAGGAACATGTGGAATTATCATTCATCCATTTGGAATCAGTGGCGCAACGATCACTTGGGTTTTGGTGATTGTGAGTCTGTTGGGGACAGGAATCAGTTTGTATAAAATGAAACAGGCTGGAAGTCTAGATGGAAGCGGGATGAGAACATCACGCTATAACTTATTAGCAATCCTCATGTTGGTTGGATTAATCAATAGCTTTATCGGAATTTGGTTAGTAGGCGTTTTAATTCTTGCGGTTTCATTACTTGTTGGTGTCATATCCGCTGGTTTTTCAGTGAAGTTATAAAAAAGAGGCTGTCATTACGACAGCCTCTTTTTTTATTTAACTAAATTTCTCAACACGGTATGCAAAATTCCGCCGTTGCGATAATAGTTCACTTCCACTTCTGTGTTCAGCAAAGCAGTCACTTTGAATTCAACCACTTTACCATCTGATTTTTTTGCTTTGACAGTTAATTCGCTCTTGGGCTTGATGCTGTCATCCAAACCTTCGATGTCGAACACTTCGCTTCCATCCAGACCGAGAGACTCGGCATTTTGACCCTCAGCAAATCTCAGGGGAAGCACACCCATACCCACCAAATTGGAACGATGAATACGCTCAAATGATTCAGCAATGACTGCTTTCACGCCTTGCAACATCGGACCTTTTGCCGCCCAATCTCTACTTGAGCCAGTCCCATATTCTTTGCCAGCCAAAATAATCGCGGGGATATTTTCTTGCATATACTTCATGGCTGCATCATAAATAGACATGACTTCGCCAGAGGCGTGATGCTTTGTCCAGTTGCCTTCTTTGGGTGCAACCAATTGATTCTTCAAGCGAATATTTGCAAATGTGCCACGTGCCATCACTTGGTCGTTACCACGCCGCGCACCATAAGAATTAAAATATTGTGGTGCCACATCTTTTTCTTGCAAAAATTTTCCAGCAGGCGAATCTACGGCAATGTTGCCAGCAGGTGAAATATGGTCTGTGGTGATTGAGTCACCGAACAAACCTAACACGCGCGCGCCTTTGATTCCTTTCACTGAATCAACATCTAATGAAATGCTTTGGAAATACGGCGGATGATGAATGTAAGTTGAGCTTTCATTCCATTCATATAAATCGCCACCGGAGACTTCAATTTCTTTCCACATGTCTGAGCCACCGAATACATCTTCATATCTTTCTTTGAACATTTCGGCTTTGACATTAACTGCAATCGTGTCGCTAATCTCTTGTTGTGTGGGCCACAAATCTTTGAGGTAAACAGGTTGACCATTTTTATCTGTGCCGAGTGATTCTTTTTCTAAATCAATATCCACAGTTCCTGCTAACGCATAAGCAACCACCAATGGAGGTGATGCCAAATAATTTGCTTTCACAAGCGGATGGACTCGTCCTTCAAAATTTCTATTTCCTGAAATCACCGCCGCGGCGACTAAGTCTGAGCCTGTTACTGCTTTGGCAACTTCACCTGGAAGTGGACCTGAGTTTCCTATACAAGTGGTACAGCCATACGCAATGACGTTGAATCCAAGTTGGGACAATGGTTCAATCAAACCTGCTTTGTCAAGATATTCAGTCACTACACGCGAGCCGGGTGCTAATGAAGTTTTGACATAAGGTTTTACATTCAAACCTTTTTCAATTGCTTTTTTAGCAACAAGTCCAGCCGCAACCATTACTGACGGATTGCTTGTATTTGTACAAGAGGTAATTGCAGCAATGACAACTGCACCATGTTTCATTTTTTGTGAGCCACCATTGGTGCCAAATGTGGCTTCACGCGTTAGTGCATCACCAGTAAGTTCATAACCTCGGTCTTTGACGGGGGCAGTCAATGCTTTTTGAAATGTATCCTTCATATCTGTCAATGTGACGCGGTCTTGTGGACGTTTGGGACCTGCTAATGATGGCACGACAGATGCCAAATCTAATTCAAGTGTGTCTGTAAATTCTGGGTCTGGAGAATTTGATTCGCGAAAGAGTCCTTGCTCGCGTAAATAGGCTTGGGTTAAGTCAATGGTTTGGTCTGAGCGACCAGTTAGGCGCATATAGCGAAGCGTTTCTTCATCAACAGGGAAGTAACCCATTGTGGCACCATATTCAGGAGCCATGTTTCCAATCGTGGCGCGGTCTGTCAAAGACATGCTATCTAAACCTTCACCATAGAATTCAACAAATTTATCAACCACGCCTTTTTTTCGAAGCATTTGTGTGACGGTTAAAACCAAATCGGTTGCAGTGACACCATCACGAAGTTTTCCATAAAGTTTGAAACCGATGACATCAGGAAGAAGCATATCCATTGGTTGACCAAGCATGACGGCTTCGGCTTCGATACCGCCAACACCCCAACCCACAACGCCTAAACCGTTAATCATGGTGGTGTGCGAATCGGTGCCGACTAAAGTATCAGGAAAGGCAAATGTTTCTTTATCAACTTGTTTGGTCATAACGACCTCAGCAAGATTTTCCAAATTGACTTGATGCACAATGCCTGTCATTGGTGGAACCACGCGGAAGTTTGTAAATGCTTTTTGTCCCCACTTGAGAAATTCATAACGTTCACGGTTTCGTAAAAATTCCATTTCAGTATTGCGATTCAATGCATCAGCTGTGGCAAAGAAATCTACTTGCACAGAATGGTCAATGACCAAATCTACCGGCACAAGCGGATTAATTTTTTTCGGGTCGCCACCTAACCTTGCAACTGCGGCGCGCATGGCGGCTAAATCTACAACGGCTGGCACGCCGGTGAAATCTTGCATCACCACTCTGCCCGGCAAAAATGGAATGCCAGGGCGTGCGCCTTTGGGACTCCATGCGGCGATGTTTTTCACATCTTCTTGTTTAATTTCTAAGTCATTACATTGACGAAGTGCGGCTTCTAACAAAATGCGAATCGAATATGGCAATTTGTTTAATTTTGTTAAACCAGCCTTTTCGAGTGCATCGAGCCGATAGATGCTGTATTCTTTTTTTCCGACCTTTAATACATCACGAGACTTAAATAAATCTTTCATAGGTTTCTCCTTTTGGTAAAAAATTTTCACCGAAGAACACAAAGGAGCGCCTTTGTCATCCTTGATTTTTCTATGTTGAGGTTTTTTATTCTTTTGCCACAAATTACGCAGATTTTCGCTAATTTATTAATCATTCACGCGAATTAGCGAAATTCGCGGCTAAGCTTTTATAATTTTAATTCTTTTTTGAGCGAATTGGTTAACGCCGTTTTATCTGCATCACTCAAAAAGGCAGATTCAGCCGCCATTAATACAGACTTCTTCAAATCATCAATCTTTACATTTAATTTATCACAAGCCACCTGATATTCATTTGCCAATGTAATTCTTGAAATGCTGGGGTCATCGGTATTGATTGTGACCTTCAACCCTTTTTCAAGCATCTTTGGTAAAGGATGAGATTCAACAGAATTCACCACACCCGATTGAAAATTACTGGTCACACACACTTCAAAGACCGTGCCACGTTCTTTCGCAAGCGATACAACTTCATCATCTTCTAAGACGCGCACCCCATGCCCGATTCTTTCAGCACCTAGATTTTCAATCGCCTCACGCACGTTGGAAGCAGGTCCCCACTCCCCAGCATGAATCGTCACGCGTAAACCTGATTCGCGGGCTTCTTTGAAAATCCCATAAAATGGACTGGATGGAAATTCGGCTTCATTGCCTGCTAAATCCAAACCCATAAGACCATGTTTCATGTGGTCAACTGCTAACCAAGCCACTTGCTCTGCTAAATCTGGGCTTTCATGTCGATTCACAGAAGCAATCAAACTGACTTTGATTTTATGTTTCTTCGCCGCTTCTTGCGAACTTGTGATAACCCAATCCATCACATCATGCAATGGAAAACCTTCAGCACGACTCAATGCAACGGGTGTAAAGCGTAACTCCAAATATCGAACATTATCTTTAGCGGCATCTTCCACTGCTTCAGCAGAGACGCGATGAATCACATCTGGTGATTTATAAAACAAACGTAAGGTCTTAAATTTTTCAAGGAAATTGGTAAACGTCATGGGGTCTTGGTCTTGCACTTGCACCAAGCCACTTAAGTTCAACATTGAAACTGGAACCGTTACCCCGTGCTTCTTGGCAATATCTAACATAGTAGCCAAACGCAAAGAACCTTCCAAATGGCGGTGTAATTCCACCTTTGGGAGAATCACATACTTGTTAAGGGGAGCAGTGTCGTCCGAAAACAAATCTTCCTCAATAGACCATTCAGACCAATTAGACTAGTTCGACCTTTTAGACCTATTAATTTCTACGTCTTCGTTTCTTCTTACCACTTGATGCGCCTTCACCAATTTGAACCGAAGTTTCTGTCACCGCGGCAGAAGCAACTTCACCCGTTTCAAGAGGCGTAATTTCCACACGGCGAGGTCTTGCGGCAAACGCACGTCCAATTACCAATCCACGCACATCTTCTAATAACTGCGCAAACATTTCAGAAGCTTGTGCTTTATATTGTACCAGTGGGTCACGCTGTCCGTAAGCCTCTAAACCAATTGAAACGCGCAACGCTTCAACTTTTGTTAGATACTCAACCCATAATTCACTAAACGCACCTAATAACAATTGACGATGAACTTCATTTAAAACATATTTACCAATAGATGAAGTCAACGCGCCTCTTTCATCTTCGGTGAGGCTTGCCACAGGCGCGGATAATTTCTCTTCGCCCAAAGCCATTCTCGCCGCAGGACCAAAATCTGCAACCTTTGTCGCATTGGCACTCACCTCAGCAAATTTGCTTTGACCCCAAGTTTCTTGTAAAACTTTTTCGGCTTCTTCCAAATGATTCATGACATCATCAATCACTTCTTCTGAATCTTTGCCTTCTAACAATTGAGCGGCATAAAACGCATATGTAAAGCGATTGAAAATTTGTTTCACTTGTTTATGAGTTTTATTATCAAAAGCAGTGCGCGTACCTTGCGCCAACGTCAACAACAGACGTAATTTACCAGCGTCGGTGCTGACATCTTCTCTTTGTAATAAAACGTCAATATCACGCGCAATTTGATTATTTAAGCGTTCGCGTTTTCTATCAAAGGCTTGGTGAGTGGTATCTAATAAAATATCGGCTAACTCATCCCAATCTGAAGGCAATGGGCTTTGTAATTGCAGTTGTTCGCCTAAACGATTTTGAATTGCACCAATCACACGCGTAGCACTAATGACTGTCAGTTGAGCCGCTACTAAATCTTGAATTGAATCTTTCGCATCTTCTGGGTCGTCGGCTAATGCTTTTTGAATTTCATTATTAAATCGCAATTGCAAGCGGACTAAAGCATTAATCTCTTCTTGAATCTTTTGCGGACGTGGTGTTTCTTCCATATCGCGCAAAGTTTGGAAGTACGCATCCAACGCATCTTCACGGTCAGAGATTTGTGTATCTAAACTTTCTTGTGTTCGATTAATTAAGTTCTCAATTGCCTTATTCGCATGAGCGTATTCAGCTTCAATAGATTTAGAAATGATGTTTAAAGTGGAGTTCTTCACATCGTTTTGGTCAATCTGATTCAATAACAACTTAAACCCAAAGGATGGGTACAAACCATTCTTCGACTCAAATGCAGGTTGTACTTGGTCTAACCAAGCGATTAAACGCCACGCACCTTCTTCATCTGCCAAACCTGCTTCGACACGTTTGGTCACTTCGGCTTCGAGCATTTCATTGATGTCGTCGCTCAAATCTTCTTTAACGAAGATGCGGTCACGTTGGTCATAAATTTGTTGGCGTTGTTTATTCAAAACATCGTCATATTCCAGCAAATGTTTACGAACGTCAAAGTTAGCACCTTCCACACGTGTTTGTGAACCTTCAATAATACTGCTCACCAAACGCACTTCTAATGGAAGCGAATCATCTACTTTGAGGCGACCCATTAAATTACCAACTTGGTCACCGCCGAACAAACGCATCAAATCATCTTGCATCGAAAGATAAAAGCGTGAAGAACCCGGGTCACCCTGACGTGCCGCACGTCCGCGTAACTGATTATCAATACGACGGGCTTCATGGCGTTCAGAACCAATGACGTGCAAGCCACCTAATTCTTTCACACGTGCCATATCTTCAAAATAACCCAAGAAATGTTTAATTTCGGCTTCATACAAACCAAAGTTTGACGAATCCATTTTTTGCAAGGCTTCACGACGTTCTTGTAACGTCATATCAAATGGGTCTTTATAACCTGCTTTACTTAATACTCTATTGACAGCAGAAATCACTTCTTCTGCAATTTCGCCACCGAGTTTAATATCCACACCGCGACCTGCCATGTTGGTAGCAATCGTCACAGCACCGAATGCACCTGCACCCGCAATGATTTGTGATTCTTCAGTATGCTTGCGAGCATTCAAAACTTGATGTGGCACGCCACCTTGAAAGATTTTTTTCAATCTTTCTTTGGCAGAATCAGGTAAGTTCAATAAAGATAAAACTGTGCCCAAATTAGTTTCATCGTCCAAACTGATGTTGGTTAATCCATGCGGTTTGATGAACGCCCGCAATGCATCAGGCGTAATCTTATCTATTGGTTCATTGAACGGGACGAGGTCAGCAATGAGGCGTCCGTCTTCTTCTAAATTATTTGCTTTCAGATAATGGTCACGCACCAAAGCGTATTGCATCAGACGGCGCACAGGTTCGGCTTTGAGTCGGTTTGATAATCTTTCAGAAGAATCAACCGAAGTGGTTCCCACTAACAAGGGACGACCCAAGGCATGGTTGCGAACAATTTCAGTGACAATCGCGCGCAATTTCGCTTCGACTGTTTTGAAAATCATATCGGGGTAATCTTTGCGACGATAAAAAAGCGGTGTCTCTTCGCCTGCTTTTGCAAAGTATGAATATGAATACCCTTCTTCATCTTTTGCTTTGATTTCAACCAACGGCGCGTTTTTGCCATAACTTTGATATTCAAGATTCGGCGCAACAGGCGCAACTTCTAATTTATAAATTTTATTAAACTCTTCGGCTTCGGTTAAGGCAGTACCGGTCATGCCTGCCAATTTTTGATACATGCGAAAATAATTCTGCAATGTGACCGTGGCATACGTCACCGATTCAGGCTCAACCTTTACGCCTTCTTTCGCTTCAACTGCTTGATGCAAGCCGTCACTCCACCTTCTGCCGGGCATCAAACGTCCAGTAAATTCATCTACAATGACGACTTTACCCGCTTGCACCAAATAATCTTTATTGCGATGAAATAGATATTGCGCGCGTAAGGCTTGTTGTAAATAACCCATCAGGCGCGCTTGGTCTGGCGTTAAATCTTCGGGGCGTTCGGGGTCAATCAATTGCATCCCTAAAATAGACTCAACGCGGCTGACACCAATTTCAGTTAAATTGATGTTGCGATTCTTTTCTTCCATTTCATAATCTTCAGGGCGAAGTTGTTTCACCACTTGCGCCATGCGTCCATACCATTCCAAATCACCCGAAGCAGGACCCGAAATAATTAACGGCGTACGCGCTTCGTCAATCAACACATTATCCACTTCATCTATGATGGCAAAGTAATGACCACGTTGCACACGCGCATCGAGGCGCATGGTCATGTTATCGCGCAGATAATCAAAACCAAATTCAGAGTTTGTTCCAAAGGTTACATCGGCGTTATAGGCTTCAACTCGATCCACCATTCTTAAATGGCGTTGATCTTCATGCGGCGATTCTTTTTCAAAATCAACAATGAATGCTTTTTTGCCATTCTCTGTCACAGCCGCCATTTGCAACACGCCAACCGATAATCCAAGCGCGTGATAAATCGGCGCCATCCAACGCGCATCACGACGCGCCAAATAATCATTGACGGTTACTAAATGAATGCCACGTCCTGTAAGTGCATTTAAATAAACAGGCATGGTGGCGACTAAAGTTTTTCCTTCACCTGTACGCATTTCGGCGATATTGCCATAATGCAACGCCGCACCACCGATGATTTGCACATCATAATGACGCAAACCAATGGTGCGCTTCGAAGCCTCGCGGACAACTGCGAATGCCGCGGGGAGAATCTCTTCCAGTACAGCTTGTTCCGCTTTTTGGCGTTCTTGTTTATCTTCAATCCCCTCAATCGCGTCAGCAACTTGAGCCTTAAACTCATCCGTCTTAGCACGGAGTGCATCATCACTCAAAGCCTCAAACTCAGCCTCAAGCGCATTCACTTGCTCTACAAAATGTTGAAATTGTTCAACCGTCTTTTTGGTGGGGTCACCACTGAATAGTTTTACGAAGTTCTTAAGCATAAATCCCTTTCACGGAAAGGGATTATAGCATGGGGAATATTGGAGGAGTGTTAGAGATAAAGTAAAGAATTAAATATAAAGTTGTTTCAATAATTTCCCCAAGATGCGCTTCCTCTCCTCCATCGGACTCCCGATGTTCGAGACCCCAGAGAATGAAGCGCATCTTAAACCCCTTGCTTTCCCCGCCCGAAAGCCAAACCAAAGAGGCATTCCGCAAATCGCAAAGGCTGGTATCCTACTTTCATTGTAGAGAGTTCGTGT